>JBAYYP010000007.1:0-57285 GCA_041672955.1 Arcobacteraceae bacterium | reverse complement strand
TTTTTGAAACGTTGTTACCTCATTTTAAAGATAAAAACTTTTTAATTGAACACAGTGAGGGATATAAAACAGTCGATTTTGCAAAGCTACAAAATGAACCTGTTCACATTCATGAACTTTATACGGGCTACGTGATTGTAGATTTTGTACCCACAAGTGAAAATATTTCAGCGTGGCTATTGGAAATTATTGCTAAAAAAATGAAACCTCTGGGTGTTAAAGTTTCTCATGTTGAGTTTTTTGAAACTCCCAAAAGTAAAAGCACGGTATATGCTTGAAATTAGTGAAATTTTTGGCCCAAGTGTTCAAGGAGAAGGCAGAAAAATAGGAACTCCAAGTGTTTTTATTCGCTTTGCCAAATGCAATATGTCTTGCAGTGGATTTAAAGTGAAATACGAAACTCCAACAGGTGAGACTAAGTATTCTTGTGACTCTTTTTATGCGGTGGATAAAAGTTTTAAATCGCAATGGAAATCGTATAAAAGCCACAAAGAGCTAGTTTCTGAAGTAGAAAAGCTTTTTTTATCTTTTAAACCCGATATTGTATTAACGGGAGGAGAACCCCTTCTTTATTGGAACAATCAAGAGTTTCAAAAACTTTTAGAACATTATATTGCCAATAGTTTTAACGTTACTATTGAAACCAACGGCTCTTTAAATATTGATTTTACACAAGAGTATCAAAAAAAGATACTTTTTTCTTTAAGTGTAAAGCTTAGCAATTCAGATGAACCTTTGAAAAAAAGAGTCAATATTGAAGCGTTGCGTACTATCATAGAACAAGCCGATGCTTATTTAAAATTTGTAGTTAATAAAGAGTTTATTAACACAGCACAACAAGAGATTGAAGCTATTTTAAAACAACTCCCTATTTGTGAAGTCTATGTTATGCCCGTAGGAGAAAACCTAGAAGAGTTAAATAGCAATGCTTTAAGTGTTATAAATATGGCAATAGAGAATAATTTCAACTACAGCGACCGATTACACATTCGTCTTTGGGACAATAAAAGAGGAGTATAGAAGTGCAAAATATTAACTTTCTACAACAAAAAGAACTTTTTTCACTTAATGCATTAAAATGTCTGCGCAATGAGTATTTGTTTAACGATTGCCAACTTTGCTTTGAACGCTGCGAAGAAAAAGCATTGGGTCTGTTTAAAAATAAGATAACTCTTTTTAAAGACTCTTGTACAACCTGTGGTGCTTGTATTGGAAGTTGTCCTACACAAAGTTTAACACTGGAACATTTTGATGCGGTTGATTTTATTTTTGAATTTTTAGATAAACAAACCAATATAATTATTGAAAAAATAGATGTACCTCATTTTGGTGTTTTTGATTCAATGATTTTAATTTCACTGGTTTTAAGAACCAAACATAATATTTTTCTCGAGTATCAAACCCCAATTTCACAACTGCATTTAGACTATATTGATGAGTGTATTAAAAGTTCTAACTTCTTCTTAGCCTCCATTGGATTTGAACACTCTTTATTTTTAAAACCTCATAAAGAAGAGCTTCAATCTTCACGAAGAAACCTTTTCCAATCCCTTATAAAAAGCAAAGATGCCCTACTTAAAGAAGAGCATGGAAGCCAAAAACTCAATCAAACAAAAAAGAACTTGCCATCAAAGTTTATTTTTTTCAAAAACTCTTTAAAATTGGTGTGTGAAGATATTGCTAATACTTTTGTATCAACTCATCAACTCCCTTTGTTTAATCAAAAAATTGATTTCAATCGTTGCACTAATTGCATTGAGTGCATTACTTTTTGTCCTACAAATGCCCTGTTTCAAAATGAGAGTAAAGAGAGTATTATTTTTCAAAGTGGAAAATGTATTGGATGCGATATTTGTCATCAAGTATGTAAAGAAGGTGCTATTGAAGAGAACTATCATCTTGATTTAATTGAGTTTATGTTTGATAGAAGCATTAAACTTGTAGAGTTTGAATACATTAAGTGCCAAGAGTGCAATAATGCATTTATTGATAAAAACCGAGGCAATATATGCTTTGTTTGCAGTGATTATACCAATAACTTTCAAGGTATGTTTACACTTGCAAAAGATTTATAAACATATTTTTGGTAGAATACAAAAATTTAATACGATAAAATTTAAAGGAACACTATGACATTTACAGGAAAAAATGTACTTATAACGGGTGCTAGTAAAGGTATAGGAGCTCAAATTGCAAAAGTTTTGGCTTCATATGGCTTAAAAGTATGGATTAACTATAGAAGTGGCGCAGAGCAAGCTCTTAAAATTAAAGAAGAGATTGAAGCAATGGGTGGGAAAGCAGCCGTTATTCAAGCAGATGTTACAAAAGAAGAAGAGTTTGTTGCAGCTATTAAAGTTATAGTTGATTCAGATGGCGAATTAGCTTATTTAGTTAATAACGCGGGCATTACAAGAGATAAACTGGCCCTTAGAATGAGCGTTGATGATTTTAATGATGTAATTAGTGCCAATTTAACCTCTTCGTTTATTGGATGTAAAGAGGCATTAAAAGCAATGAGCAAAAAGAAATTTGGTTCAGTAGTAAATATCTCTTCTATTGTAGGCGAGATGGGAAATGCAGGACAAACAAATTATGCTGCTTCAAAAGGTGGTTTAAATGCAATGACAAAATCATTTGCAAAAGAAGCAGCTTCTAGAAATATTCGATATAACGCCGTAACTCCTGGTTTTATTCAAACCGATATGACAGATGAACTAAAAAGTGAAGTTAAAGCAGAGTATGAAAAAAACATTCCACTTAAACGATTTGGAACAGCAGCAGAAGTAGCTCAAGCGGTTGCTTTTTTACTAAGTGACCACTCAAGTTACATCACGGGTGAGATTTTAAAAGTTAATGGTGGACTTTACGTCTAAAGTAAATTGAGAGTTTATTCATTATAAAAGAATATTTAAAATCTTTTTAGGTATAATTTCAGCACAATTTTTTAAAAGGAAATAAAATGGCATTATTAGATGATGTAAAAGCAGTAGTAGTTGAGCAATTAGATTGCGATCCAGCTGAAGTCAAAGAGGATTCTAAATTCATCGAAGATTTAGGAGCTGATTCTTTAGATGTTGTTGAGTTAGTTATGGCATTAGAAGAAAAATTTGATATTGAAATTCCAGACGAAGATGCAGAAAAAATCTTAACTGTGGGTGACGCTATTAAATATGTGGAAGACCACGCTTAATTAAATAAAAAAGTCAGATAATCTGACTTTTTATTTAAAATATTGAATTTTTTACGACACTTGTCGATATAATTCAAAAAAATTGAATACTTTAAATATTACATACATATGGAGCATAAATGAAAAGAGTAGTTATAACAGGAATTGGTACTATTAATTGCGTTGGGCACAATGTAGAAGATTCGTTCAAAGCAGTGTTAAATGGCGAGTGTGGAATAGATACTATCACTTTATTTGATGCAAGTGCGTTCCCTGTTCAAATAGCAGGTGAAGTAAAAAACTTTGACCCTACTAATGTAATGGATAAAAAAGAGGTTAAAAAAGCAGACCGTTTTATTCAACTAGGTCTTAAAGCTGCTCAAGAAGCGATGATTGATGCTGGATTTGTTACCAATGAAAACAGAAAAGTAGATGAATCAATTTCTGAAAGATTTGGAATTGTTTCTGCTTCAGGAATTGGTGGATTATCAACCATTGAAAAAAACTCTGTTGTATGTGAGACTAAAGGTCCACGAAAAATTTCTCCATTTTTTATTCCATCATCTTTAGTAAATATGTTAGGTGGATTTATATCAATTGAGCATAACTTAAAAGGTCCTAGCTTATCTCATGTAACTGCTTGTGCTGCTTCTACTCACGCTATTGCAGATGGCGTTAAAACCATTATGTTAGGTGGTGCTGATAGAATTTTAGCAGTAGGCGCTGAAAGTGCAATTTGTGGAGCTGGCGTTGGTGGTTTTGCTGCTATGAAAGCCTTAAGCGTACGAAATGACGATCCAAAAACATCTTCAAGACCTTTTGATAGTGGAAGAGATGGATTTGTTATGGGTGAAGGTGCTGGTGCATTAGTTCTTGAAAGCTTAGAGTCAGCACAAGAACGAGGTGCTAAAATTTATGCTGAAATTATTGGTTTTGGAGAGAGTGGTGATGCAAACCATATAACATCTCCTGTTATGGATGGACCATATAGAGCTATGAAAGCAGCTCTTGCTATGGCAAAAAGTATTACAGGAAGCGATGTTAAAATTGATTATATTAATGCTCATGGAACTTCTACTCCTGTGGGCGATGTTAATGAAACAAAAGCTATTAAAGAACTTTTTGGAAAAGAAAACACTCCACTTATCTCTTCAACTAAAGGACAAGTGGGTCATTGCTTAGGAGCAGCTGGTGCAATTGAAGCTATTTTTACACTTAAAGCTCTTAATGAAGGAATAATTCCTCCAACTATTAATATTGAAAATCAAGATCCTGAGTGCGATTTAGACTATGTTGCAAACGTTGCAAGAAAAGCAGAATTAACTACGGTTATGAGCAATAACTTTGGTTTTGGTGGAACAAACGCTTCTGTTATTTTTAGAAAATTTAAATAATTTATAACAATAAAAAGGCTTTATAGCCTTTTTTAAAAGGAAAATTTTGGCAACTTATCTACCATTTGAAGAAAAGATAAAGAACATCGAAGAAGAAATTATAGTTGCAAAATCAAAAGCGGATGAACATGCCGTTGAAATTTTGCAAGTCAAATTTGATAAAGAGGTTGAAAAAACCTTTAGAAATCTTACCGATTATCAAAAACTTCAATTAGCTCGTCACCCTAATAGACCTTATGCTTTGGATTATATTCGCTCTATTTTAACCGATTCGTATGAAATTCACGGCGACAGACATTTTCGTGATGACCAAGCAATTATCTGCTACATAGGTTATATTGGAACTGAAAAAGTAATGCTAATAGCCGAACAAAAAGGAAGAGGCACTAAAAATAAACTCAAAAGAAATTTTGGAATGCCTAACCCTGAAGGATACAGAAAAGCACTAAGATGTGCCAAAATGGCTGAGAAGTTTGGTTTACCTATTTTAATGCTCGTAGATACCCCAGGTGCATATCCTGGAATAGGAGCGGAAGAGCGAAATCAAAGTGAAGCCATTGCTAAAAATTTATTTGAATTTTCAGACTTAAAAACTATAACTGTTTCAGTTGTTATTGGAGAAGGAGGATCTGGCGGGGCTTTAGCCATTTCAATTGCCGATAAACTCGCCATGATGAGATACTCTATTTATGCCGTTATCTCACCTGAGGGTTGTGCCGCTATTTTGTGGAATGACCCAACTCAAGCAGAAACTGCAGCTAATGCTTTAAAAATAACAGCGGAAGCACTTAAAGAGCTTAATTTAATAGATGATGTAATTAATGAACCTCTAGTTGGTGGGCATCGTAAAAAAGAAGAAGCGTGTATGGCATTAAAAGAGTATTTCCTAACACAATTAACAGAGTTAAGAAAATTAACCCCTGAACAACGCTACGAAAACAGATACAAAAAACTCATGAACCTAGGTGCTTTTTCCAATTAAAAAACAAGAAGCAAGCAGTACAAAAACTGCTTCACTTCTTCCATTATTATCTATTAGTTATTCACTAACTTCCCAACCTTCTCTCCTGCTAAAAGATGAAAATGCAAATGAGGAACTTCTTGCCCGCCATTTTCTCCAATATTAGTAATAAGCCTATAACCTTCTTGTTTTACTCCTAATTTAGAAGCCACTTTTTGAATAAACTCTGTCATATTTGCCATTATTTTGGGAGGTATTACGTCAAAAGAGTCATAATGCTCTTTAGGAATAATTAAAACATGTATTTTGCATGCTGGATTAATGTCTTCAAAACATAAAAAATCATCGTTTTCTAAAACCGTTCTATTGGGTATTTCACCTTTAATAATTTTACAAAATATACACATTTTATTTCCTTAGATTTGTACTTAAAACATTATAACCAAACTCTAATAAAATTTTGAGTATAATAGCGATTTTAACTGTAACACCGTATTATAAAAGGGAGAAATATATTGAAAGAGTGGCTTGAAAAAATAGAACTTGCAACCTCGTTGGATGCTCTTGAGAACCTAAGAGTTGAGACCTTAGGGAAAAAAGGGGTATTAACTTTAGAGTTTGCAAAATTAAAAGATATTCCCAATGAACAAAAAAAAGAGTTTGCCCAAAACTTAAATGAAAACAAAGCAGCCATCACTCAAGCAATTGATTTAAAAAAAGAGCATTTGGAAAAAATAGCTCTTAATTTACAATTGCAAGCAGACAATATAGATGTAACCATGTTTAATAGCAAGTCTAGTATTGGTGCCATTCACCCTGTAATGCAAACCATGGATGCTATTATTACTTACTTTCAAAACTTAAATTTTTCTATTGAAGAAGGCCCTTTAGTTGAAGATGATTTTCATAACTTTGAAGCGTTGAATTTACCTAAATATCACCCAGCAAGAGATATGCAAGATACTTTTTATAATAAAGATTTTTCACTCTTACGAACGCATACTTCCCCCGTTCAAATACGAACTATGCTAAAAACCAAACCTCCTATTCGCATGATTGCACCAGGAACTGTTTTTAGAAGAGACTTTGATTTAACGCATACTCCCATGTTTAATCAAATTGAAGGATTAGTTGTTGACAGTGCCGACAAAATTTCGTTTGCCAATTTAAAGCATGTTTTAGAAGAGTTTTTACACCATATGTTTGGCGAGGTAAATGTTCGTTTTAGACCCTCTTTTTTTCCTTTTACAGAACCCAGTGCTGAAGTAGATATTTCCTGTGTATTTTGTAAAGGGAGCGGTTGCCGTGTTTGTTCCCAAACAGGATGGCTAGAAGTTTTAGGATGCGGAATTGTCGATGAAAATGTTTTTAAAGCCGTAGGCTATGAAAATGTCAGCGGTTATGCTTTTGGTTTAGGAGTTGAGCGTTTTGCCATGCTCATTCACAATATTTCAGATTTGCGATCACTGTTTGAAAGTGATTTACGATTATTAGGACAATTTAAATGATAGTTACACGAACATGGTTACAAGAGTTTATAGATATTTCGAAAATATCAACCGATGATATTTGCAAAACACTAAATAGCATTGGGCTAGAAGTTGACAGTGTTTCTAAAATAGCTGTCCCCAAAGGCGTAGTCATTGGAAGGGTTTTAGAAAAAAACAATCATCCTGATGCCGATAAACTAAGTGTCTGTTTGGTTGATATTGGCAAGGAAGTCGTACAAATTGTGTGTGGTGCTAAAAATGTTAATAAAGACCAATATGTTCCTGTGGCAGTAGTAGGGTGTGATTTAGGTAACGACTTTAAAATAAAAGCTGCTAAATTACGAGGTGTTGACTCTAATGGTATGATTTGCTCAAGCAGTGAACTGGGTTTGCCAAAACTAAACGATGGCATTTTAGTTTTAGACTCTTCTATAGGCGAATTAAGCTTAGGAAAAGAGCTAAACACTTACAGTGCATTTTCTGACGATATTATAGAGATTGAATTAACTCCTAACCGAGGAGATTGCTTAAGTATTCACGGCATTGCACGAGAATTAGCAACGTATTACAACCTATCTTTTATTGAAGAAGAAAAACCTTTAACTTACAATGAATTTGGTATAGGTCAAGTTTTAGAAGTAGAGTGTGCAAGTAATGTTGATGCTTCTTTAGCCTTTGAAGTGGCAAATTTTGCAAATTTTAAACTCTGCGTTTTGCATCAAATTCGATTAGCACTAATAGGTTCTTTTAGTGCTAATCACATTCAAGATGCTATTAGTTACGTTACACACTCTTTAGGTGTTGTTTTAAATGCATATGCGTTAAAAGAGGCTGCTTCCAAAGGCGACTTAGCTCTTTTACATATAAAAAAAGACAAAAATAATTTTGATTGCGTTTATGGAAAAGAACTTTTAAGTACCATTGGCGTCAAAGTTGAACCTACCGCAACCCAAGATGATATTTATATTATTCAAGCTTCTTATATAGAACCCGATTTACTGTCACGTCGAGTTTATGAAACCAAAATAAAAACAGGTGAAGTTTACTACCGTAGTTCTAGAGGAAGTGAACCTGATATTAAATCTGGAATTAACTATTTCACCTCTTTTGTCTCTAAATATGGTGCACAAATTTATGCAGGCAGTGAAATATTTGTTGATGAAAAAGAGAAAATTACTTTAGATATTTGCGTAAAAAAAGTCAATGCTATTATTGGACAAAAAACTCCTAAATCTAAAATAGAGAAAATCTTAAGTGCTTTAGGATTTGAAGTTAAAGATGGAGTAAGCGGAGGATTATCAATTAGAATTCCTCTTTTTAGACACGATATTAAAAATATTGCAGATGTTACAGAAGAGATTGTAAGAATTATTGGTATTGATAATATTCAATCAAAACCTTTAGCTATTGATGAAGTTAATCGTCATAACAATGTTTCAAATGATTTAATTAAGAAAAATATTATTCGAACAAAAGCTATTTCCAATGGATTTTTTGAAACTATAACTTACGTTTTTTCTTCTAAAGAGAACTTAGAAAAATATGGTTTTGAAACCGTACATGAGAAAAAAGATATTTTAAATCCCATTACTCAAGAGCTCAATACCTACCGTACAACTTCTTTACTTAATTTAGTGGAAGCTTGTTCAAATAACTTTAAACTGGGATTTAAAAAAGTAGCACTCTTTGAAATTGGAACTATTTTTAATGCTCAACGAGACGAATTTAAAAAAATATCTTTTGTTTACAGTGGCGATAAAGAGCTTGAAGATTTTTCAAACCACGGAAAACCACAAAATATAAACTTTTTTGAATTTGCACAAAAAGTATTAAACTGTGTAGGAAAATTCGAGCTTGAACCTATTAAAAATATTTCTAATGGATTTATTCACCCTTATCAAAGTGCGGTTGTTATTATGAACAATAAAGAAGTAGGATATATTTCTAAACTGCACCCAAGTGTTGCAGCTGATTTTGATTTACCCGATACTTTTGTTGCACAAATCGATTTTGATGCCATTGAAAACAATTTACATAAAGCTTCATCTTACTCAAAGTTTCAAGCTTCAAAAAGAGATTTAAGTATTATTGCTCCAAAAACATTGGAGTTTAAAGAGATTAAAAAAGCAATTGAGTCTATTGAAAACAACACCATTAAACAATTTAACTTAGTTGATGTTTACAGCGATGAAAAATTAGGTGAAAACCAAAGTTTAACCATTCGATTTGTTCTTCAAAGTGAAATAAAAACACTTGAAGAAGAAGATATTACCACCACAATGAACCAAATTTTAGAAAAACTGCAATCAGATTTATCTATTGGTTTAAGATAAAGGCTCAAAATGTTAGTAGAAAAATTAGTCAACCCTTTTAATGTTGTTATTGACAATATTGCTAGTGATAAGTCAATTTCACACCGTTGTGCAATGTTTTCACTTTTAAGTGATCAACCTTCTCATATTAAAAACTTTTTAACCGCTGAAGATACGTTAAATACCTTAAGTATTGTCGAGCAATTAGGTGCAACCATACAAAGAGATGGAAGCAGCGTAACCATTACTCCAAATACTAAAATACTTGAGCCTAAAAATGTTTTAGATTGTGGAAATTCAGGTACTACAATGAGACTTCTTAGTGGATTTTTATCTTCTCTTGATGGTGCTTTTGTTTTAGTAGGCGATAAATATTTGCACGAACGACCAATGAAAAGAGTAGCAGAGCCTCTACGAAGCATTGGGGCAAAAATAGATGGACGTGAAGAGGGAAATAAAGCACCTTTATTTATTCGAGGGGCTTCGTTAAACGCATTTACCTATGTTTCGCCTATTGATTCAGCTCAAATTAAATCTGCTATGATTTTAGCAGCATTAAGAGGCAATGGCGTTTCAAAATATAAAGAGAGTGAACTAACCCGCGATCACACAGAACGAATGTTAAAAGGTATGGGTGCTAATGTTTCTACCAACAAAGAGGGGTTTATTGAAATTGAACCCTTAAGTAAAACATTAAATCCTTTAAATATAACGGTTCCAACAGACCCCTCTTCAGGATTTTTCTTTGCAGTTGCTGCTGCTATTACCCCAAAATCAAGTGTAACCATTAAAAATGTAACCCTAAACCCCACTCGAATTGAAGCGTACAGAGTTTTGCAAAGAATGGGTGCAGATGTAGAGTTTATTGAAAAAGAGAATATCTATGAACCTATTGGTGATATTGTGGTTTCACACAAAGAGCTTAATGGTGTAACAGTAGAAGAAAATATCTCATGGTTAATTGATGAGCTTCCTGCTTTAAGTATTGCAATGTCACTAGCTGTTGGAACTTCAACGGTAAAAAATGCTAAAGAGTTACGTGTAAAAGAGAGTGATAGAATTAAATCTGTTGTTAATAACCTAAAACTTTGTGGTGTTTCTTACAATGAGTTTGAAGATGGCTATGAGATTTTTGGAGGAACTCTTAAAAAAGCTTCTATTAACACGCATGGAGACCATAGAATTGCTATGAGTTTTGCAATTGCTGGCTTAAATTGCGGTATGGAAATTGAAGATACTGAATGTATTTTAACCTCTTTTCCAAACTTTACAGAGATACTAGCAACGTTACGAGCATAATTATGAAACTAAAATTGGCTTCAAGTTATGGGTTTTGTTTTGGAGTAAAACGGGCTATTAAAATTGCAGAAACCTATGAAAACTCTTCTACTATGGGACCACTTATTCACAATCAAAATGAGATTAACCGTTTAAAAAGTGATTATAATGTGGGTTTATACAATGATTTAGAGGAAGTTAAAGAAAATGACACCGTAATTATAAGAACGCATGGAATTCCCAAAAATGACTTAAAACTTTTAAAACAAAAAGATGCCAAAGTTATTAATGCCACCTGCCCTTTTGTTACAACGCCTCAACAAATTGTTAAAAAAATGTCTGCTGAAAATTACTCCATTTTAATTTTCGGAGACGAAGAACACCCCGAAGTTAAAGGCGTAAAATCGTATGCGAGTGATGATGTTCATGTTGTTGAATCTTTGAATGCCTTAAATCATATTCATTTTAAATACGACAAAATTGCAACAGTAGCTCAAACGACCAAAAAGAAAGAGACCTACTTAGAAATTGTTAATACTTTAATTTTAAAAAATAAAGAAGTAAGAGTTTTTAACACCATTTGTGATGCTACTTTTGAAAACCAAGATGCTGCTAGGGAACTCTCAATTGAAGTAGATGTCATGATTGTAATTGGCGGAAAAAATTCTTCAAATACCAAACAACTTTATTCTATTTGTCTTGAAAATTGCGAAGACAGCTATTTAATTGAAAATCAAGATGAGCTTCAAACCACTTGGTTTAAAAATAAAAACTTATGTGGAATTACCGCCGGTGCCTCTACTCCTGACTGGATTATTCAAGAAGTGGTCAATAAAATCGAAGCTATCTAATTATTTCTTTAAGAAACTTTTAGCTATAATCAACGGATTTAATAAATAATGGCTAATACGAAGGAATAATATGGGTATCGAAGATATTGAACTAGGTGAAGACTTTGACTTTGAGCAAATGCTTAATGAGTCTTTAGAAAACAGTGAAAACAACTCTGTAGTTGATGGTGTAATTATTGAAATTACTGGTGAAAATGTGCTTGTGGATGTAGGTCAAAAAGTAGAAGGACGACTTCTTATTTCTGAAATTACAGTTAACGGCGAAGTAAAATACAAAGTTGGTGACGTTATTCCTGTTATGTTAACAGGCAGCAGAGGTGAACGACCTTCAATTTCTCACAGAAAAGTATTACAAAAAACAAAATTTGATGATTTTGTTAAAAAACATGGTGAAAATGTAGAAGATGTTACTATTGAAGGTAAAATTACTTCTGTTAAAAAACGAGGTGGTTTTATTGTTGAAGATGAAGATGGATGCGAATATTTTATGCCAATGGCACAATCGTATTTAAAAACTATTGGAGCAATTGGTAAAAAAGTTAAAGCAAAAGTTTTAAAAATCAATGAAGCACAAAGCTCAATTATTATCTCAAGAAAAAAACTTATTGAAGATGGTAAACAAGAAAAAGATACAAAAGTAACAGAAATTTTAGAGAAAAAAGATCCCGTTAATGGAATTATCAAAAAAATTACCTCTTATGGAATGTTTGTTGATTTAGATGGAATTGATGGTTTAGTTAACTACAATGAAATCTCATATAAAGGTCCTGTAAATCCTGCAAATTACTATAATGAAGGTGACGAAGTTACTGTTGTAGTATTATCGTATGATAAAGTAAAACAACATTTAAGTCTTTCAATTAAAGCAGCTTTAGCAAACCCTTGGGAAGAGATTAAAGATGAATTAGATGTAGGTGACGCAATTACAGTTACTGTTTCAAACTTTGAAAGTTATGGAGCATTTGTAGATTTAGGAAATGACATTGAAGGATTACTTCACGTTTCTGAAATTTCATGGAATAAAAACCTTAAAAATCCAAAAGATGTTTTAACTATGGGTGAAGAGATTAACGTTGAAGTTATTGAGCTCAATGTGGATAAAAAAAGATTACGAGTAAGCTTAAAAAATCTTCAAGAAAAACCATTTACTAAATTTACAAAAGAGCACAAAGTAGGCGAAATTGTAAAAGGTAAAGTAGCAACGATTACAGATTTTGGTGCTTTTATTACTATTGGTGATGTAGATGGTTTACTTCATAATGAAGAAGCATCTTGGGATTCAAATGCTAAATGTAAAACACTTTATAAAAAAGGTGATGAAGTAGAAGCTAAAATCATTAAAATTGATACTGAAAAAGAGAATATTTCGCTTTCTATTAAAGAGATTTCTGACTCACCTGCTAGAGCATTTGAAAACAAACATGCTATTGGGGACATTGTTACAGGTACTATTAAAGACAATAAAGAGTTTGGTCTTTTTATTAAACTTGAAGATAATTTAGATGGATTAATAAGAAAAGAAGATTTCGGTCCACTTAAAGAAGAAGAGATAAAAATTGGTGATGAGATTGAAGCCGTGGTTGTAAATATTGATACTAAGAAAAATAGAGTACGACTCTCAATTCGAAGATTAGAAATACAACGAGAAAGAGAGACATTACAAGCCGTTAACGATGACTCTGCTATGACACTGGGTGATCTTATTAAAGACCAAATTAAATAATTCAAGGATTTTACTAAATGAGTAAACATACTATTGTAGTTTGTGACCATATTCATGAAGCAGGATTGGACATATTAAAAACTACTGAAGATATTAATTATATCTATGCAGCAGACATAAATAAAATAGAATTGCTTGAAGTAATTAAAAACGCTGATGTTGCTATTACGCGAAGTTCAACCGATGTTGATGAAACATTTTTAAGTGCTGCTGTAAATTTAAAAGCCATTATTAGAGCAGGTGTTGGGTATGATAATGTTGACATGGAAGGGTGCAGTAAGCGAGGAATTGTAGCTATGAATATTCCAACTGCGAATACTATTGCAGCAGTTGAACTTACTTTAGCACATATGCTCTCTTGCATGAGAAAATTTCCTTATGCTCATAATCAACTAAAAATTGACCGCGTTTGGAAAAGAGAAGATTGGTATGGAAATGAGTTATTTGGAAAAAAATTAGGCGTTATTGGTTTTGGCAATATTGGGCACAGAGTTGCTCTTCGTGCCAAAGCCTTTGAAATGGAAGTAGTTACTTATGACCCTTATATTCCATCGACAAAAGCTACCGATTTAGGTATTAAATACACCACTAATTTCAATGATATTTTAGCGTGTGATGTTATTACCATTCACACTCCTAAAAATCAAGAGACTACGAATATGATTAGCAGTGATGAAATTGCAAAAATGAAAGACGGTGTTATTTTAATTAACTGTGCAAGAGGCGGTTTGTATAACGAAGAAGCCCTAATAGCAAACCTAAAATCAGGTAAAATTGCTATGGCTGGAATTGATGTTTTTACAAAAGAACCCGCAACTGCTAACCCTATTTTGGATCTTCCTAATGTAATTGTAACGGCTCACCTAGGCGCAAATACTAAAGAGTCTCAAAGAGAAATATCGGTACAAGCTGCACGAAATGCAATTGAATCAGCACGCGGAATTGCTTATCCTAATGCACTTAATTTACCAATTGATGAAAGTACCATTCCTTCATTTGTCAAGCCGTATATTGAGTTAACGCAAAAGATGGCATTTTTATGCGCACAAAGCGACAAAAGTGCAATTCGATCAATCTCTATTTGTGCACACGGCGAAATAAAAGAGTATTTAGACTCTTTACTTACCTTTGCAACGGTTGGAGCTCTTTCTGTTAGTGCAGGAGATGCTATTAATTATATCAATGCAAAGTTTTTAGCAGAAGATAAAGGTATCACTTTTGATACTTGTCAAATTTCACAAAACAGTGGATACAACAATAAAATAACTGTTAAAATCACCACTCAAAAAGGTGTTAACACCATTTCTGGTACTGTTTTTGATGAAAATGAACAACGAATTGTTGAAATTAACGGCTTTGCTTTTGACATTGCACCTAAAGGAAATATGATTTTTGTAAGAAACTCAGATGTCCCTGGTGTTATTGGAGATATTGGCAAAATTTTAGGTGACAATAACATTAATATAGCTGACTTTAGACTCTCTCGTTATAAAGATTCAGCATTGGCTGTAATTTTAGTTGACAACAACGTTACTCACGAGATATTAAAAAAACTCGAAAGCTTAGAGGCAGCTATTTCTGTCTCTTATGCAGAAATTTAAGGAGATTTTATGGCAATTGGAATGAGCGAATTAAAAAAAGGCTTAAAAATAGAACTCGAAGGTAACCCTTATAAAATAGTAGATTACCAACATGTAAAACCTGGAAAAGGAGCTGCATTTGTACGATGTAAAATTAAATCGTACATCAATGGAAAAGTAATTGAAAAAACTTTCCATGCGGGAGATAAATGTGAAACTCCTAATTTAGAACAAAAACAGATGCAATTTTTGTACGACGATGGTGAATTACTGCAATTCATGGATACTACTAGCTACGAACAAGAGGGATTAACCTACGAACAAGTAGGTGAAGCTTTTGATTGGATAATTGATGGTATGAGCGTAGATATGATGTACTATAACGGCAAAGCTATCACAGTTGAACCTCCAATGGTTGTTGAACTTAAAATCGTAGAAACCCCACCTAACTTTAAAGGTGACTCACAAGGGGGAAGAAAACCAGCAACACTAGAATCAGGTGGTGTGGTTCAAATTCCTTTTCATATACTTGAAGGTGATGTTATTAGAGTTGATACAAGAACGGGTGAGTATCTAGAAAAAGTAAAATAAAAAGGCTTAAGCTTTATCGTGGAAATTCTGCGATATAGCTTTCTTTTCTTCAGTCACTGACTAATGTCAGCTCCTTCCTCAAATAAAACTCTATCTTGATTTCGACGATAAATCTTATTAGCCTTTTTGACTATTTGTTAAATTGATTTTCTCTTCAAATAAATTATCTTATCTGTTCCTATATAATTTTCATGCATAATCTCAAAATCTATATCAATTTCATTAACTGCAGTTAAACCCTTTCTTACTTTAGAACTTATAATTAAAATAAAAAAATCTATTTTCTCTTTTAATAGGTTTAAAAGTGTGTAAGTTCCTTCTACCATTATAAAGTTATAGTCTAGAAGTTTAAATAGGTCATTGCTTATTATTACTTCACGATTGGGTATTTTGAACAAAGGGATAGTGGTGTCAAAGGATTTATTGTGTGAGTAAATAAATATATTTGGGGCTTTGCCTGCAACGTATCTGGCATCTAGCGTTGGCCTGTCCGTTCGTACGGTATTTCCGCCAATGACTAGCAGATCTATTTTGTCTCTTATTGTGTGTACATAGGCTTGAGCATGATTGGAAGAGATTTTTCCATCCACTGCACCATTTAAAGTTTGTGCCATTTTGTAGAAGATGCAACTCTTTTTTTGCCATGTTAAAAAAGGAAGTAATAAATCTTCTCCTTCATTTTTCAACACACCAACACTGCATTCAATACTATTATTTTGTAAAATTTCTATTCCACCACTTGCTATTTTATTATTATCCTTTACGCTGATAACTACTCGTTTTGGAGCAATTGTTCTTAAAATATTTGCACAAGAAGGAGTTTTACCTATATGAGAACATGGCTCTAGCGTTACAAATATTTCACAATCGTGAAAAAAGTTATTGTGGTGTTCAAATAAATAATCGTGAATTCTAAAGGAGTCATTTATGGCTTTAAGAGAAGAGTTAGGGTGTTTTTTTATGAAAGCTGCTTTCAACGCATTGAGTTCTGCGTGAGGTTTTCCAGCTTCTTTATGCGCTTCAATACTTAATATCTCACCATTTTTAACCACCACACAACCCACAGCTGGATTGGGATAAGTTAAGAGTTGATATTTCCACGCTTCATCAATGGCTAACTTCATATAAAAGTTGTCATTGATTAGCATTTAATTTTTACCACTTATAATAAGTTGCAGCCGATGATATTTTATCGTATGTAATAGTCTCTTCATTTTGGGCAGTTTGAATTACTATTTCATTGTCATTAGCACTAAGAAGTTTTCCCTCTATTGTCTCTTTTTCAAAATCTTTAATTCGTACATTTTCACCAACTGAAGCTTTAAAATGTGATGTTTTCTTTAATTTTCTCTCAATTCCAGGAGAACTTACTTCTAAATTGTACTTTCCACTCATAGGTTCATGCACATCTAATAAAGGAGATATTTGTCGTGATACTTCTGCACATTTATCCATGGCAATGCCGTTACTTGAAGTAATATAAATTCTATATATATTATAGTCGTTCTCTTTTAGATTAACAATATCATATAAAGTAACGCCACACCCTTCAACTGCAATTTTAATAGACTCTTCTAAGGTCATTTTAGTCCTTTTTACTTTGTGCAATTTTGGCAAACAACTCTTCAATTTGTTTACTGTTTTCTAAAGAATCATCAGCAATAAATTTGAAATTAGGGCATTTATACCACCCAGTACTTGCTAACACATATGATTTTATTCTTCCAGATGCTTTAATAAGCAAACTGTGTATGGTTTTTAACTCTTCTTGTGTAAAATCGCTTCCATCGAAATAAACTATAGCATCGTACTTCCCATTTTTGCAATTTACTGCAGTTATGGGCAATGATTTTATACGATTATCATTTAACGATGCTAATGCTTCTGGCACTAACTCTACTAATAGAGATTCTGTTCGTTGTAAATTAACACTTTTCATTTTGTTATTAAATCGTTACTTTTTCTTCAATTTGAATAAATGTTTCAATAAAATCCCCTACTTTAATATCATTGAATTTCTCAAACATAATTCCACATTCATAGCCATTGGCTACTTCTTTAGCATCGTCTTTGAATCGTTTCAATGATGAAATTTTTCCCGTATACGTTACAACTCCATCTCGAATAATTCGAGCAAGTCCACCTCGGATTACTTTTCCATCGGTTACTAAACAACCAGCAACAGTACCTACTTTTGGTACAACAAAAGTGTCTCTAACTTCAGCTTGTCCTGTGTTTTCTTCACGAATAATTGCACTCATCATTCCACTTAATGTGCCTTTTATGTCATCAATTAAGTCATAAATAATAGAGTAAGTATTAATTACAATTCCATCTGCTTTAGCTTTTTGCTTAACTGCACCAGTTGGTCGTACGTTAAATCCTAAAATAATACAGTTTTCACTAGCGCCTGCTAATACTAAGTCAGATTCACTAATTCCACCAACTGCTGCATGGACAACTTTAACTTTTACCTCGTCGTTGGCAATTTCTTCTAATGCGCCTTTAATAGCTTCTAAAGAACCACCCACATCGGTTTTAATAATTACTGGAAGTTGTTTAATTTTTCCTTCAGCAATTAATCCACTCATCTCTTCTAAAGAGACTTTGGTAGATCTTGATAACTCTTTTGCACGGGCATGTTCTGCTCGTATTGTTGCAATCTCTTTTGCTTCTTTATCACTGTCTTGAACAACCATAAATGAACCACTTGTAGGAACATCACTTAGTCCTAAAATATTTCCAGTTTCTGAAAGTCCTAACTCTTTAACAGGCTGTCCTAAGTCATTTGTAATGGCTTTAACTCTTCCATATGTGGTATCACAAACAATGTTATCCCCAATTTTAAGTGTTCCATTTTGTACAATAACCGTAGCAACTGGTCCTCTTCCTTTTTCTAGCGTTGCTTCAACTACAACAGCTTTGGCTTTGGCAGTTGGATCTGCTTTTAACTCTAAAAGTTCTGCTTGGATAAGAATATTTTCTAATAATTCATCGATTCCAGCACCTGTTTTTGCTGAAACTCCAATAAATTCAATATCTCCACCCCAATCAACAGGTGTCATACCTTTTTCTGCCATTTGAGCTTTAACCATATCAATATTAGCAGTTTCTTTATCTATTTTATTCATAGCTACAATAATAGGACAACCACTGGCTCTTGCGTGAGAAATAACCTCTTCAGTTTGTTGTTTAACTCCATCATCAGAAGCAACAACAATAATAACAATATCGGTTACTGCAGCTCCACGTGATCTCATTGCACTAAAAGCTGCGTGTCCTGGAGTATCTAAGAATGTAATTTTTTCGCCTCGTTGCTCAATAGTATATGCAGATATATGTTGCGTAATACCACCCGCTTCTCCCACAGCTACTTTTGAACTTCTAATTTTATCTAAGAGTGAAGTTTTTCCATGATCTACGTGTCCCATAATAGTAACAACAGGAGGTCTGGTTACGAAGTTTGCTCTGTCAATAACGTCACAATAATCTTCTACATAGTTTACATCTTCTAACGCATCTTTAACGGTAACTTCAATTCCAAACTCTTCACCTAAAATTTCCAATTCATCTTGTTTTAAGAAGTCATTTTTTGTAACTAGCATTCCTAAACCAAATAAAACAGTAATAACTTCTGAAGCTGTTTTACCACAAGCTTCTGCAAATTCATATACTCGAATATCTTCTGGAATTGTTACTTCTGTAACTTCAATATCTTCTTGAGTTCGTGCAATTCTTTTTTTTCTTTTTCCTCGTCTTAAACCTTGAGGTCTGTTTCCAAAAGCACTAGGTCTGGTTGTTTTAATTCCAGTTGGTTTTGGTCTTTTCTCTTCTTCTAAGATTTTTGGTTCATCAAAGTTATCCATATCTAATAAAACAACTTCTTCACCTAATAACGAGTCATCGCTACTTGAAAAATCGTCTCTTCCATCTCGTGCAACTTCAATTACTTTTCCATGCTCATGTGCTCGTGGAGGATTTTTCTTTCTCTCTTTTTTAATTTTACTGTTTCTGTTCTCTTCATTTTGGTCATCATCAGAAGAAACATTGCCCAAAATTTCACTTAAAGATTTCATTTTTTTCTTAGCGGGAACGTCTGTTGCACTATTATATGAGTTAAATGAACTTGAAGCGGTAGGAGTAGCAACTACTTCTTCTTTAGGTTGTTTTTTCTTAACAATTTTAAGCCCTCTTCGTTTAGGAATAATTTTTCCTGAACTGCTTAGACCACTCTCTTTTTTTTCTTCAGGAACATCAACTATTTCTTCAACTTCTTTTACAACAATTTCAGATTCAGCTTTAACTTCAGTTTCAGCTTTATTCACTGTTTCTTCTGAAGGTTTTTCTTTTTCTATATCTTCTTTTTTTAAAGCAGGTTTTTTTTCTACCGCTTCAGGCTGCTTCTTCTCGTCATTTACTTCTTCTGTTTTTTCTAAAGGTGCTGGGATCTCTTCTTCTTTTTTCTTAATCACTTTTTTAATACTTTGTTTTGGTGGTATTTTGTCGCTTGTTCCACTAAGAAGATATTTTGCTATCTCTTCAGCATCTTCAAATGAAACGGTACTTTGAGGTGACTTTAATTCTATATTTAAATCTTTTGCTTTAGCGATTACCTCAGTACTTGTAGATCCTGTTTCATCAGCGATTTCATAAACTCTTACACTATCTGACATGTGTTAATATCTCCTTAAGTTGAATGATGTACTCATCTTTGTTTTTACAAACTCTAAAAAGAGTTTGCTCAAGTTTTTTCTTGTTTTTATTTTCTGAAAATGCATACTCTATACACTTCTTGCAAATATAAAAACTTCTGCCATTGAATTGGAATGGTACAAGTTTTTTATTTTCATCACACTGTAAACGCAGCAGCTGTTTTTGAGAGATTTTGTCTCGGCATACAATGCACATCCGTAAAGGTTTTTCTAAACAAGCCAATATTATACCTACTATTTACTTAAATTTGTTATTAATACTCTATTTTAACGCCATAGTTATCAAAAATTGTGGTAAAAACTCTGAAATGGGGAAACTTCTCTTTTAAGACAGTTTCTAGTTTTTTAGCCTCTTGCTTATATGAAATACTAAATAAAGTAGACCCAGAACCTGACAATGTACTCATTAATGCCCCATTTTTCAAGGCTGTTTTTTGTACTTCAAAGAGTTCAGGCATCTGTTTCATTCTATAATATTGATGAAATCTGTCTTGAGAAGCCACTTTTAGCATTTCCCAATTTTCACTAAAAAAGGCAGCAGTTAACAGCGATGAGTGTGAAAGGTTAAAAACAGCATCTTCTTTAGAATATTTATACGGTAAAGTTTTTCGTGAAAGTTGTGTTGAAATAGGACGGTTAGGGATAACTACCACCGCCACTAAATGTCTAGGAATCTCTTTTTTAATATATTGTACTTCATTGTCTTGAACTGTTGCAACGGTAAACCCACCCATAACAGCAGGAGTAATATTATCAGGATGGTTTTCATATGCAAGTGCTAAATTAAGAAGTTTATCTTTACTTAAAGTAATGCCTTCAATGGCATAAGCGGAAGCAATAGCACTTACAATTACAGCAGAAGATGAACCTAAACCTCTGGAAAGTGGGATTTCATTTACAAATTCAAATCTAAAAAACTGTTTTTTACTGCTTAAATTGTTGTAAAAATCGTTAAAAATAGATAAAAACATATTATTGTCTTTTAAAATAGGGTTATTTGCACCCTCACCTTTTAAAGAGACACTATGAAACTTCGATGGCTTAATCAGTACTTGATTTTTAATTCCTACCGCAATGCCAAGTGAATCGAATCCTGGTCCTAAATTTGCACTGGTTGCTGGTACTGTAACTTTCACTTTTCTTTTCCTTTTAAACTGCTGGTAAATTGTATTCGGGAAGATTATTTATAGAAAAAATCGACTCATCTAATAAAATAGGCAAAGTAAAACTCTCTATTTTCATATCTTCATTGATAAAATCTGTTTTAATTTCACCATTGTTATTTATAAAATATCTTTTTCCTAACGCTTTTATAGGCGAATTTTGATTAAAGTTGAAGCCATTTGTAGCATAAAGTTCTATATTTTTGACCAAACACCATGTTTTTAAAAAAACATATGCCACTTTAATTGCCATATAACTTCCTGGAGCATTAACGTATAAAACTCTATTTATTGCATACTCTTTTTCTATTTGAGAAAATATTTTCGGTATTATATCAGATGATTTGCCATCTTGAGTAAAAGTTTTGATTAATTTATGATTCTCATAGACTCCTATTAAAATAGGAGCAGAAATACTAATAACTAAAATATCCACATAGACTCTTTAATACGCTTGTGCATATGCTACTTCAAAGAGTTTGCTCTCTTCTTCGGCACTGTCTAAATCTACTATTTCATAGTTATCTTCACTTTCAAAGAGTTTTTTAGTTAGCAGATGATTCAGATGATGACTTCCTGCATAGGCATTGTACTCTCCTATTAGCGTATATCCTAAAAGTGCCATATCACCAATGGCATCGAGTATTTTGTGACGCACAAACTCATTTTCATAGCGTAAGCCCTCTGGATTTAGAATTTTGCTGTCATCTAAAACAATAGCATTTTCTAAACTTCCCCCTTGGGCTAATCCTATATTTCTTAAATATTGCACCTCATGCAAAAACCCAAAAGTTCTTGCACGACTAATGTTTTCTTTATATTCAGAAATAGAGTAATCAAAACGATACTCTTGCTCTCCAATAACAGGGTGGTCAAAATTAATAGAAAAATCATAGACAATATTTAACGAGGGTTTTAAGCTTACTTTTTTACCATCTTCAGTGGTAACTTCTATTAACTTTTTTACTTTTATAGCTTTTTTAGAAGCATCTTGCTCCAAAATTCCCACTTCATCAATTAACATGCAATACCCACTGCTGCTTCCATCTAAAACAGGAACTTCGTCATTGTCCAATACCACTCTTAAATTATCAATTCCATACGCATAAAGTGCTGAAAGTAAATGTTCAATCGTTGATACAATTACCCCATCTTTGCCTATAACGGTAGCCATTTTAGTATCAACTACATTTTCTATTTTTAAAGGAATAGTTACCCCTTCATCTTTACGGTAAAAGACAATCCCCATATTTGCTTCCAAAGGTTCAAGCTTCATGGTTACAGGTACGCCTTTATGAAGCCCAATCCCTACTATTTCAATCGCTTTTTTTATTGTTCTTTGTTTCATTTGCCCTCAATTGTCTTTTTTGCTTCTTCTAAAATGTCAGTTATTCTTGTTTTTATCCAATTTTTATCCATCCACTCTAAAGGGTTTACTTCTATTCCTTGAACTAGCACTCCAAAATGAAGATGATCCCCTAAAACAGCCCCACTTGTTCCTGTGTTTGCAATAGTTTGTCCATCATTAACTTCATCGGCAATATTTACTTTAGTGCTACTGGTATGGCCATAGAGTGTTCCTAATCCCATTTTATGGTCAATGATTAGGGCATTTCCATAAATACCAATATATTTATTGGCAATAACACGCCCTTTATTGGTAGTTTTAATAGGTGCTTGTTTAACACTTGCCCAATCCACACCTAAATGCCAAGCTTCATCAATTTTTTGATCATTAAAATAGTAGTGTCTTCGTTCTGCAAATCCAGCAGCTGTTCTAGAACCATCAAGACGTTGAAATGGTTTAATATCAAATGAGGTAATTGCGCTTCTGTCCATATATTTTCGGCTATCTTCTTTAATAGTTTTAACATTTTGCTCTCGTAAAATTTTATTTGAAGCAATAAACGTCTCAATTAAGTCATCTGGAACTTGCATAAAACTTTGTTCTAAAACAGAAGCACTAACATTTTTTATAAACTGTTCACTAATATTTATTTTATCTTCTTTCACATTTAATGGCCGAATATATAGAGGGATTTTAGTTTTTGTAATATTTCCTGCTTTATCCGTAGCCACAAGCGTTACTTGTTCAAACTCTTCAATATCTACAGCCCAAGCTATCAGGGAAACATAATAGTTGTCTTTATAAAAAGGAGTCAAGGCAAAAATCTCTTCATCGTTGTTAAAACTAATATAAGCACTCTCTAAATTTTCATCCATCACTTGCACAACAGCAACGGCACTTCCGCCTTTTCGTATAGCTAAAGAGTTAGCAATAATATTGGCTATTGGTTTTTTAGTATCAATTTTAACATTAAAAGTAGTTTCTGCAGTATTGCCTTCAAAAAAATTCCATTTGCTGTTATCCACTGCGGTTACAACAATTTCAATCTCTTTGCTTTTAAAGAACAGATCCAAAGAAGGAGGAGTTAATCGTAAATTTAACTCTTTTAAAGGTACAGGTAACACTTCTGATTTGAGTACTTTTTCATTCTCTCCATCTTTAAAAATTACTTTATAATATTTAATTCCACTTTGGTCTTTTAAATCAATAATAAGTTCATCTTTTAAATTCCAATACTCTTTGTTGTTCATTACAATTTGTGGTTCATTGGTTTCAAATTGTGGTGAAAAATAGATGTATCCTCCTAAAATAGCAGCTGCAATGGCTACCATAGCCATAATTATTTGTACAATATTACTTTTTTTCTTCATTATTTAAAACTTCCTTTAATACTATTCGTTTTGCTTGAAACACATCGTTTCCTAAAATTGTACATCCTGCTGCATTAACATGCCCGCCACCACCAAAAATTGAAGCTATTTTAGAAACATCAATATTTTCTTTTGAACGAAACGAAACTCTTACATTGTTATTTGAAATTCTAAAATAAATAGCGATTTTTACTACACTTATGTTTAATATCATATTTAGTGCTACTTCTGTGTCCAATAAACTAGCACCCGTTTGTTCAAACCACAGAGGTAATGCATAAATAGTAGCCACTTCCCCTTCGTTATATAACTCTAAGCTCTCAAAAATTTTAGGCAAAATTCGATACTTTGCCAAGGAATCTCTTCGTATTAGTTTGTCGGCAATTAAAGCAGGATGAGCTCCACACTTTACTAAAAAATTAATTTTATCGTAAGTGAATTCATCACATCTATTCACTGTAAATGCTAAAGAATCATCATAAATTCCAACATACATAGCCGTTGCTGTGTTTTTAGTAATATATAAACCATTGAATTTGAAAAAATCGTAAATTACTTCCGAAGTAGATGATTTATAATAATCAACAATATTAATTGTACCAAAATTGTCATTAGACTTATGGTGGTCAATATTAATCAAAGGAATATCTTTGGGAATTTCAAACCCTAATCGTGAAGCCGTTCCACAATCAACGCAAATAATCAAGTCATAAAACTTAGGAAACACATTGGTGATTTTTGAAAATCCTTGAAGAAAATCCAGATTTCTAGGTAATTCAACTCCTACATTAAAGACTTTATGTTTGATTTTATTTTCACTAAAATAGTTTGATAAAGCCAACGCAGAAGCAATGGTATCTGCATCGGGGTTGACATGAGTAACAATTAATATGTACCTACTTTTTTCAATAAGTTTAAGTGCATCTACAAGCGAAGCGGTATCTATTTTATTGTTGAGTATAAAATCTTTATGCAAATATTTCCTTTTTTTATGGCTTTTTATTTATTATTTATTTTATTAATCAAATCTCATTGAAAAATCAAGCCATGTCGCTTGGTGAATTATGCTTCCACTACTTACGGCATCTACTTTAGTTTGAGCATATTTTTCAATCGTATCTAAAGAGATATTTCCACTGGCTTCTAACATAATATGCGGATAAGTTGTATTTCTAAAATCAACTACTTTTTTAATCTCTTCTGGCTCCATATTATCACACATTATAATATCTGCACCTGCATCCATTGCCTCTTGAACTTGTTCAAAAGTTTCACACTCTATTTCGATTTTAGTAACCCACGAGATTCGTTTTCGCGCTTTTTTAACAAATTCACTTAAGTTTTTTATGGTTCTTAAGTGAGTATCTTTTAACATTAAACAGTCATCAAGACCTAGTCTATGATTAATAGCTCCACCAATTCGAGTAGCGTATTTTTCAAATTCCCTTAACAGTGGTCGTGTTTTTCTAGTATCAAGCAACACTACGCCTGTACCTTCTATTTTTTTTGTATAGGCTCTTGTTAACGTAGCAATTCCACTTGCGTGTTGTAAAAAGTTTAAAAAGGTTCTTTCACAAGAAAGTAAGACACAAGCTTTACCTTCTAATTTGGCTAAAACATCCCCTTTTTTAATAACTTCTCCATCATGTTTTAAAAACTTACACTCAAACTTTTCATTTTGAGACAAAATTGTGGCGTATTTAACTCCTGCTAAAATTCCATCGCTTTTTGAAATAACTTTCGCTTTAAATCTTCCTTTAGGAGCAATATCAAAAAATAAATCTCCTCTTCCGTTATCTTCAATAACTGCATTTTTAACAAATTTTCGTATATTAATCATATTTCAAACATCCTTTGAAGAGCAATTTTAGCCCATTTAACTATTTTTTCATCTACGGTTATCTCATTTTCATAAAGTTCATCTTGATCTTTTTGAATCTGTTTTAAAGTATTGTAAACATCTTGTGCCGTGGTTTCATTCATTGTAGGGCATTCTGGTTTAGTTGAACTTAAAATAAATGTATTTTTATCTCTTAGTCTATTCACCATATTATACTCTGTTCCAACAGCTACTTTTTGTTCAATTGGCAAATCTTTAATATATTGTATTAACTGAGAAGTTGAACCCACAAAATCAGCAGCATCACAAACAGAGACATCGCATTCAGGGTGAACGGCTATTAAAATATCAGGATATTTATTACGATAAAACTCAATATCTTCCACGCTAAAAAGTTGATGCACCGAACAAAATCCGTTATAACAAATAACATCGGCTTCATGTAAATTGCTTCCATCCCCAATAACAGCAGATTTAAGCTTTAAGCTTTTTGCAAAGTTTTGTCCCAAACATCGGTCGGGTACAAAAAATATTTTCTTTCCGCTTTCAAGCCCTTTTTGAATAATTTTATACGCATTAGAACTCGTACAAACCATGCCACCCATTTCACCCACTCGAGCTTTTACAGCAGCACTTGAGTTAATATAAGTAATAGGAAGTAAATCTTCGTTTTTAATTCCAATTTCGTTTAATTTTTTTAAACTTTCATCAAAATAGTCTACATCAATCATTCGAGCCATTGCACAACAAGCAATTCTTGGCATTAACACTCTTTTTTCAGGACTTAAGACCTTAACGCTCTCCCCCATAAATCCCACCCCACAAAAGAGGATATATTTGGTTTTTGTATTCATTGCTTTTTTAGCCAACTCCAAAGAATCGCCCGTTATATCAGCTAATTCAAAAACCTCATCACGCTGATAAAAGTGCGCAACAATTGTGACATCCAGTTCTTGTTTAAGTTTTAAAATCTCTTCTTTTAAGTTCAATTTTACCCTTTACTGTTTACGTATTAATAAATTGGAATATAACAAAATTTTAGTTATAATCCATTTAAACAAACAAACTAAACACTTTAAAGGTCATTAATGGATTTTTTTTCGCACTCAAATATTCAGTTTTATATTGCAGCATACTTATTTGGCTCTATCCCTTTTGGGCTTATTTTAGCAAAATTTTTTGCAGGAGTAGATATTAAATCTCAAGGAAGTAAAAGTATTGGAGCTACCAATGTTTTACGAGTTGTTAAACAAACCAATCCTTCTTTAGCTAAAAAACTAAGCGTTGCTACGGTTATTTTAGATGCACTTAAAGGAACGGTTGTATTACTTGTTGCCATGGCATTAGATGCTCCTTCTGCAACGCTTTGGGGTATTGGAGTATTAGCCGTACTTGGTCATTGTTACTCTATATTTTTAGGGCTTGAAGGTGGAAAAGGTGTAGCAACTGGTTTAGGCATCTTTTTAGTCTTAATTCCAATTCCTACATTACTAGGAGCTGCTGTTTGGGGATTTTGTGCAAAAGTGCTAAAAGTATCCTCTTTGGCTTCACTTTTAGGATTAACTGCCGTTATTATAAGTGCTATTTTCTTAAACAACGGCTTAAATGTTGGTTCAAATGCACCTATGTATATAATTGCGTTTATCATCTATTACAAACACATTCCAAACATTATGCGGCTTCTTAAAAAAGAAGAGTTAAAAGTTAGTTAAGCAAAATCTACAAATATGAAAGTTAACATCAAAGAGCTTACATTTAACACTATTATTGGAATTCTTCCTTTTGAAAGAACTAAAGAGCAGCAAGTAGTAATAAACTGCTCTTTTTCGTACAATTATTCAAATGGCAATTTTGTAGATTACTCAAAAGTAGCACAAGATATAAAAACTGCTGTGCAAAGCAAAAAATTTGAGCTTATAGAAGAGGCAATTTTAGATATAAAAAAAGAGCTTAAAAAAAATTATCCTATTAAAAAACTTAAACTCTATATTGCTAAACCTACTATTTTAGACGACTGCATTGTTGAAGTAGGAGAGTAGTTTTTTATGGATAATAAATGCAAAAAATATTAATATTTTTATCCTTTCTTATCTCAATATTATATTCAGATCAAAGCATCAAGACCGTAAATGTTTTGCTGGGATATGATAAACCACCTTTTATATTTGGTCAAACAACATTAACGGGGATTGAAGCTGATCTTGTCAAAGAAGCATTTAGCTTAGTGGGTTACAAGGTTGTTGTATCACAAGGTACACGAGCTGAACAAGATACTATACTCAATAGTGAAAATAGTATAGATGCAGTTGCCACTATTTCTGAAATAAATCCCAATCTCTTTTATAGCGATACCTTGACTATATATGAAAATTACGCAATCACAAGAAAAAAAGAGAATATAAAAATTGATTCAATTGAAGATTTAAAAAAGCTAAAATTTGTAACTTGGAAAAACTCTTTTAATGATTTAGGAGAAAAATTTAATACATTATATAATCCTCAAGATGGAAAATACAAAGAGTCTTATCACGATACATTAACTCAAATGAATGATGCAAAACTGTTTTTTTCACAGCAAATGGATGCCATTATTACAGATATAACTGTTTTTAAGTGGCATAAAATATATTTTAATAACCATGAAGAATATACTTATCATAAAATTTTTGATACATATAAAAAATATCCCGTAGCATTTAGAAGTAAAAAAATGCGAGATGATTTTAATATTGGATTAAATATTTTAAAGAAAAATGGCAGATATGATGAGATAATGAAATTTTATGAAACACAAGATGTAGGTGAACTGATTAAATTTACTGAATTATTGAGTGCAGTTTCTAGTAAATATATATTTGAGCAGAAGAAAGAAGAGTTAAGAAGCATACTTAAAACTATGGTTACGCACCCAGATATAGAAGCTATCTCTATAAAGAGTAAAAATGAGCAATTTTTATATCTAAATCTACAAAATCGTGCTTTAGATAGTGAAAAATCGCAAGAAATCATAAGTAAAATATATTATAAAACAGAGTCTAGTTTACTTCATCTAGGAGAGTTATCTCTTATTTATAAAAAAGAGTATAAAACTAAAAATGGTAGTCCAATCCTTACAACAAACAGTCTAAAGATGTTAAGTAGTAAGGAGTATGACTATATTGATACTGTAATAAAAAAACTAAACCCACAAGATGAGCTTACTCCTTATTTAACTAAAGAAGAAAAAGAGTATATAGATAATAAAAAAAGCGTAAAAGTGTGTGCGTATAAAAAAGCTTTTCCTTTTGTTATACCTTTAAAAGATTCAGTTACTGGTTCATCTATAGAATTTTTAAATCTTATTAGTGAAAAATCTAAATTAAATTTTGAGATAATTCTTACACAAAATCTTGATGAACATTTTGAGATGATAAAGAATGGTATTTGTGATGCTTCATCTGTTATGCCTGCCAAACCAAATATATATGATTTTTTAACTCCCTCTCATCCAGTATTATCAGATATAATTGTGCTTGTAACAAAAATTAATGAACCCTATATAGGTGATTTAAATAGTTTAGATAATAAAAAAATAGCTATTGGTAAGGGTGAGAAAAATATCATTAAATATGTAAATTCTGTATATCCAAAGATACATCTAGCAGAAGTAGATGCTAGTGGTTTACAAAAAGTTGTTAGTGATGAGTTTTATGGTTATGTAGCCCCTTCCTTTGAAGTTTCACACAAAATAGCAACAGAGCATTTTAATGAACTCAAAATTATGTCAAAAATTGGAGATGAGAAGATAGATGGAAGTTTTGGAATAAGCAACAAAGAGCCCATTTTATTATCAATTTTCAATAAATCTATAGATAATATATCACAGCTACAAAAGCAAAATATTGCAAATGCGTGGCTGAGTGTTAAAGTAGATAAACAGTTTGACTACACTCGTTTCATGCAATTTATGAGTGTAGCCATTCTTATAATATTAATTCTCCTCTTTTCATACTTCAAACAAAGAAAACTTCATAAAAAAATTAATCTTCTTAATAAAACACTTGAAAAAAGAGTATCTCAAGAAGTTGCAAAAAATACAAAGCATCAACTTATGTTAATGCACCAAAATAAACAAGCTCAAATGGGGGAGATGATAGAAAATATAGCGCATCAATGGAGACAACCTTTAGCTCAGATAAACTCTTCTGTACTTCTTATTGATGTAACTTTGGCCAAAAATAGTATTGAAAGCAATTGTATAGAAGATAGACTTTTAGAAATAGAATCTCTTACGGCTTATATGTCAAAAACCATTGAAGATTTTAAAAACTTTTTTAGCCCCAATAAGCAAAAAACAGTTTTTTCTATAGAAGATGCCATCGAAAAATCCTATAATATTGTAAAAGGAATTATTCACACACATCATATAGAAGTTGATACAGACATAGAAAATAATATAAGCTGCTGTTGTTATTTAGATGAATTACAACAAGCAATTTTAACTCTTTTAAGTAACTCGGTAGATGCTATGGTCTTTAAAGCTATAAAATCCCCTAAAATTTCTATCAAAGCCTATAAAAAAGACTCAAATATCATAATAGATATTCAAGACAATGCAAAAGGCATTCCACCTGAATTTTTCGATAAAATTTTTGAACCTTACTTTACAACAAAACACAAAACTCAAGGAACAGGATTGGGTCTTTATATGGCAAAAATGATTATAGAAAGTGGTTTAGAAGGAAAACTTAGCGTTGTAAATAAATCAGACGGCGCTTGTTTTACAATTGAATTACCACAAGGAAACGTATGATATTAAAAAAAATGTTTATCTAGCTAAAGCACTTGTTTTAACTTTTCAACACACAAACCCATAGCCGTACTTTCGTATCCTAGCACTTTTTTAATATAAGGTTTACAAAACCCCTCAACCATAATAGCACCTGCTTTTCCCATACATTCACCGCTATTAATATAAGCATTCATATGCTCTTTTTCAAATTCTTCAAAAAAATAAACCGTTGAAGAAATATCAAGCAACTCCATGGTTTTACTTTTATATATCATACACGTAATAATAGTTACTTCGTTATTGCTTTGAAGTTCTAACATCCTTCTGGCATCTTCTTTATCTTTTGCTTTTCTTAAAAGTTGTCCATTACAAGTTACAACTGTATCCGCCACCAATAAAGGCATGTCTTCAACGCTGTAGCGTTGAAAAAGTTCGTTAAATTTTCCCTTTGTTGCTTCATATACAAATGTCTTAGGATTGGTTGTTTGAATTTTATCTTCATCAAACACACCTGCTTGTTGAATAAATTCAATGTTGGTTTCTTCTAATATTTTTGCTCGTGTAGCAGAGTTTGAACCTAGTCTTAACACACTTAACCCTTTTTTAGTTTTTTATGATTTTATCAAAAAGAAACTGTATAATGCCGTCATGAAATACCTATTTCCTCTAAGTGGCTTCTTAATTTTTTTATCATTTCTCTTAACACTAATTGATTATTTCTTTAATCAAAATTATCTCTTTACAGCTGGAATTTCTGCGTGGGTGGCATTTATTGTTTTATTTAAAACCATTGCCAATAAAACCCTTTTATATGTTTTACTTCTTTTAACATTTCTCTCTTTTGGGATTAATTTTTTCAATGATTACCCCCTAGATTGGCTTAAAACTTTAAGTATCAATCTTTCATTACTCACTCTTTTAATAGGCGTAGGTTTTTTACGACTTATTGCTACGCCAAAAAAAGAGAAGCTTGAAGCCTTGCCTAAAGGAAGTCAGAGTTTTATTAAAACCTATTGGGGTATACATCTGTTTGGAAGTGTTATTAACCTCTCAGCTTTACTGCTTGTTGCAGACAGACTTTATAAGGAGGCTTCATTAAGCCGTTTACAAATTATTGTGCTAACACGCGCTTTCTCTTCAGATGCCTATTGGTCTCCATTTTTTGTGGCATTCGCAGCAGCTATTACGTATGCACCTAAATTAAATCTTTTTACTATTTTAACTTTTGGACTTACTTTAGCCCTTCTTGCTTTTTTTGTCACCTATTTTGAAATTAGTTCCAATAAAGAAGAATTATCAAAATTTCAAGGGTATCCCTTGCATTTTGAAACACTTTATTTGCCGTTAATTTTAGCTTTTCTAGTTTTAGTTACACACTACTTTTTTGAAGAGATAAAAATAATTATGTTAATTTCCGTATTTTCTTTATTGCTAACAGTTACTCTTTTGCCCTTTAAATCAAAAAACCCTTGGAAACTTTTTATAACTCATATCACCACACAATTACCCAATATGAAAAATGAATTGGCACTGTTTTTAATAGCAGGAGCTTTTGGAGTAATGATAAGTTCAATTTTAATGGGCTTACAAATTGGTTTTCCTTTTGAAACACTCAATGGCTTAAGTGCATCGGTACTGCTTTTAGTATTAATTATATTATCGTTTGTAGGCATTCACCCCATTATTTCTATTGCCGTCATTGGAAATTGGATGAATGAACTAAATCACACACTCTTAGCCGTTACTTTTTTAATGTCTTGGGCAACTGCTGTTTCCACATCACCTTTTTCAGGTTTGAATTTAACTATGCAATCTCGTTACTCTTTAAAAGCCATTGACCTGTTTAAAATCAATGTTTTTTATACTTTTAAAATGTATTGTATTTGTGTGGTGTTACTCTTTATTTTGGCTAACTATTTACAAGTGTAAAAGTTATTCGTGTTTTATTTTAGTTCAATAAAGGCTTCTAAAAGAGTTCAAAGTTGAACTCTTTTAAATATTTTCCTTAGCATACTTCATAGCTGCTACTTTAGCTTCTTCTATTTTAGTGGCATCTTTCCCACCCGCTTGTGCAAAGTCGGGTCTTCCACCACCTCCGCCTCCAACAATTGGAGCAATATTTTTAATCCAATCACCGGCTTTAATAGGCGTGTTTTTACTGCCTGCAACTATCATTACTTTATCTTCTTTGGCTTGTAACAATAGTATTGCAATCTTTTCATTGCCATTTTTCAAATCATCTACAATTTTCTTTAAATCGCCATTTTCAACAATTTCAACCACCACTTTACAGCCATTTACTAGCTCTTCGCTAATAGGTGCTGAAACTGCATTTTGTGAGTGTTGTAACTCTTTTTTTAGCTCTTTAATTTGCTCTTTTAATTTTGCAATTCCTAAAATTGGGTCATTGTTTTTAACCTCATCTTGGATTTTTGCTAAGGTTTGAATATTTTGTTTAGCAAACCTTATAGCACTTAAACCGCACACGGCTTCAATTCGTCTAACCCCTGCACTTACACCTTGCTCTTTAGTAATAAAAAAGCTACCAATATCTAGAGTATTTTTAACGTGAATTCCTCCACAAAACTCTACCGAAAAATCGCCAAAATTTACTACTCGAACTACATTGCCATATTTTTCACCAAACATAGCAATGGCGCCTTTTCCTTTGGCTTCTTCAATAGGAAGTTCTTCAACACTTCCTACAATTGCTCTTGAAATCATAGAGTTAACTAAATCTTCAACTTCATTTAGTTGTTCAGAAGTCATGGCTTTTGCATAAGTAAAGTCAAATCTTAATCGTGAAGCGTCGTTTAAAGAACCCGCTTGTGAAACGCCCTCACCTAACACCATTTTTAAAGCACTTTGTAATAAATGCGTAGCACTGTGATGTTTGGCAACTTCATATCGGTTAACCACAACTGCCATAACCTCTTGGTCTTTTTGTAATGTTTCATTCACTATTTTAATATGCGATAAATTTAAATCAAAAAACTTTCTGGTTTCTAATACTTCTGCAATATTTTTATCATCTTCTATAATACCCACATCACCTACTTGACCACCGCTTAAAGCGTAAAAAGGAGTTTGCTCAAGCATTATCCAACCTTTTTGCCCTTTGATTAAACTTGAAACTTCTTTAAACTCTTCGTCTAAAAGCGTAACAATTTTTGTTTTAGAAGAGTTTTGTGTGTATCCTACAAACTCATTTTTGGAATATTTTTCTAAAATTTGTTTAAAATCACCCTCATTTTGGATATCACCACTTCCTTTCCAAGAAGCTTTGGCTTTTTGTTTTTGCTCACTCATTAGTGTTTCAAAAGTTGCGGTATCCACTTTTAAATTAATATTTCTAAGCATATCTTGCGTTAAATCGAGTGGAAATCCAAAGGTGTCATAAAGTTTAAATGCAATCTCTCCACTAAACACCTCTTTTGTGTTGGCTAACTCTTCGTTAAACAAATTCATTCCCAAATCAATCGTTTTGAAAAATCTGTCCTCTTCTAGTGTTAATTGCTCTTTTATAAATGCTTTTTTTTCAACCAACTGTGTATAGTGTCCGCCCATAATGGTAATTAATGTATCAACCAATTGTGCCATAAAAGGTTTTCGCAATCCCAGTAAATATCCGTGCCGAACTGCTCTTCTTAAAATTCGTCTAAGAACATAACCACGCCCTTCTTTATCGAATAAAATCCCTTCAGACAGCATAAAAGATGAAGCCCGTAAGTGGTCTGCAATAACACGGTAACTAGCAACAGTTTCTTGTGTTGTTTTTTTATTAACAATTTTTTCCAAAAGTTCAATCAGAGGTTTAAACATAGAAGAGTCAAAGTTATTAAGTTTTCCCTCTTTTATAGCTACGACTCGCTCTAATCCCATTCCTGTATCAATTGAAGGTTTTGGAAGAGGTACTAACTCACCTTTTGAAGTTCTTTCGTATTGCATAAAAACTAAGTTCCAAATTTCTAAAAATCTGTCACCATCGCCTCCCATACGATCTTCTTCTGAATTAAAATTCTCTTCACCTTGATCATAAAAAATCTCACTACAAGGTCCACACGCACCCGTGTCGCCCATTGACCAAAAGTTATCTTTATCGCCAAATTTAACAATGCGTGAAATATCAATGTGTTTTGACCAAATTTCAAATGCCTCTTCATCGTTTTCATGAACAGTAACCCACAACTTCTCTTTTGGCAAGGCTAAGTTTTTGGTAATAAACTCCCACGCATAAAAAATAGCATCTTCTTTAAAGTAATCTCCAAATGAAAAATTTCCCAACATTTCAAAAAGTGTATGATGCCGTGCGGTGTACCCAACATTTTCTAAATCGTTGTGTTTCCCTCCTGCTCTTACGCACAATTGACAACTGGTTGCTTTAGTATTTTCTGGCTTTGGAACAGCTCCTGTAAATACATCTTTAAATTGCACCATACCTGCATTAGTAAACAACAAAGTAGCATCATCTGGCACTAAAGACATACTTGAATAAACCTCATGCCCTTTACTTCCAAAATAATCTAAAAATTCTTTTCGAATATCCATTGTAAAATTCCATTATTTATTTAATTTTTTTACGATTGTACCCAAAAAAACTTTTAAAAAAGATTACAAAGTGGTAGTTAACTCTATTTAAGGTTATGTCAGTATAATTTTTTTAACTTATTTAAAAAGGAAGAGAGTATGGGAAAATATATCGATTTAACACCTCAAAACTTTGATTCTATTACATCGAATGGTGTTTCATTAGTTGATTTTTGGGCACCTTGGTGTGGACCTTGTAAAATGATTGCGCTTGTCATTGAAGAACTTGCCTCTGATTTTGAAGGAAAAGCCAATATTTGTAAAGTTAATACTGACGAAGAACAAGATTTAGCTGTCAAATATGGTATTCGTTCAATTCCAACTATTTTATTTATGAAAAATGGTGAAATTGTAGATACCATGATTGGTGCTAGTTCAAAACAAGCATTAACGGATAAAATGAACTCTTTATTATAATGGCATAAAGTAAGGTTTAACCCCTTACTTTGTCTTAACTTCTCTCTTTTATTTTTAACTATTTTGTTCTTTTTTTTAACTCTTTTTATAGACTTTTTTACAGCTATTTTTACATTTTAAAAGCAAAATAAACCCTGATTTCTATTGTTAAATTGTTTCAATTAATCTTGTGCTTAATAAAATTTATGTATCATTATCCCTTTATAATAAAATGAATTTTTAACACAATTAAAAAGGAAATCATATGTTAGATTTGGCAATTATTGGGGGAGGACCTGCTGGTTTAACCGCAGGTTTATACGCAACACGAGGTGGCTTAAAAAATGTAACCATGTTTGAAATGGGAATGCCTGGTGGTCAAATTACAGGAAGCAGTGAAATAGAAAACTATCCAGGACAAAAAGAGGTAGTAACGGGAATGGAACTCATGGAAGCATGGCCTACACAAGCTATGAAGTTTGGGTTAAAACATGAAATGCAACAAGTTACAAAAGTAACTAAAACAGGAGATGTTTTTACTGTTTTTTTAAGTGATGGTTCAAGCCAAGAAGCAAAAAGTGTACTACTTGCTACGGGCTCTGTTCCTAAAAAAGCTGGAATTAAAGGCGAAACAGAATTTTTTGGAAGAGGAATTTCTACGTGTGCTACATGTGATGGCTTTTTCTATAAAAATAAAGAAGTGGCAATCATAGGTGGAGGAGATTCTGCCTTAGAAGAAGCTACTTATTTATCAAAAATTTGCTCAAAAGTTTATGTAGTTCACAGACGAGATACCTATAAAGCAGCTCCTAGCACTATTGAACATATGAAAAACCGTGAGAATATTGAAGAAGTTACCAATGTAACGGTTGAAGAAGTCCTTGGCGATAAAATGGGCGTAACAGGAATAATTGTAAAATCTAAAGAAAATGGGCAAACCAGACAACTGAATGTTCCAGGAGTTTTTGTATTTGTTGGACGAGATGTGTTAAGTGATTGTTTAAAACAAGATGATGGCTCTTTTTTATGTGAAGTGAATGCTCAAAATGAAGTAATCGTAGATTTACGAATGCAAACATCAATCAAAGGGTTATATGCAGCAGGCGATGTAAGAATTGAAGCTGCTAAACAAGTAGTATGTGCAGCAGGCGATGGTGCAACTGCAGCTGTTAATATTATAGAATACTTAGGGTAAAAGGAAATTTTGATGATAAAAGTAGGAATTGTTGGAAGTACGGGAAGAGTTGGATCACTTTTAATCGATGATTTAGCAGCAGATAATGAAGTAACATTAAGTGCTTGTCATGTATTTGATGAGTTAAAAAAAGCAGTACCACAAGGTTGCGTTGTTACAAACGATATGAAAATTTTATTGGACTCAAGCGATGTTATTATTGATTTTAGTTCGCCACTTGCAACCGAAGCACTTCTTACTTTAATTGTTGAGCAAGGAGGCAATAAGCCTTTAGTTATTGCCACAACAGGGTTTAATAAACATCAACAAAATTTACTTTTAGAAGCCAGCAAAAAAGTACCTATTTTATATGCAACCAATATGAGTTTAGGAGTTGCTGTTTTAAATAAATTGGTCTCTTTAGCTTCAAAAGCCTTAAAAGAGTTTGACATTGAAATTGTTGAACAACACCACCGTTACAAAATTGATTCTCCTTCAGGAACGGCACTTACACTAGCTGAACACGCAGCTCGTGCAAAGAATTTAGATTTAGATAAGGTACGAGTTTCAGGAAGAGATGGCGAAATAGGTGCTCGAACGAAAGATGAGATTGGTGTAATGAGCCTAAGAGGCGGAGACATTGTTGGAAGACACACAGTTGGTTTGTACAATGATGGCGAGTTTATAGAACTTCATCACACAGCAACTTCACGAAATACCTTTTCAAAAGGGGCAATCAAAGCAGCTAAATGGCTAGTAACTCAAGATGCCGGTTTATATTCTATTAACGATTGTTTAGGCCTTTAATATGTGTGCCATAGTTGGTATTTACGGCAATGAAAATGCAGCAAGATTAGCATCTGTTGCTCTTTTTTCAATGCAACACCGAGGCCAAGAAGCCACAGGTATAAGTTCTTCGTGCAATGGTAAGATTTATACTATTAAAAACAGAGGTTTAGTTTCAGAAGTTTTTACAGAAGATGCCTTGAAAATCTTAGCAGGAAATATGGCAATAGGTCATAACCGCTACTCAACAGCAGGAGGAGACTCTATTTTAGATGCTCAGCCTGTCTTTGCTAAATATAAGTTGGGAGAAATTTCCATTGTTCATAATGGAAATTTAATCAACAAAGATGAAGTACGAAACGACTTAATTGACAAAGGTGCTATTTACCAAACAGGAATGGATACTGAAAACCTCATTCACCTAATTGCTAAAAATTCAAAAAACCGCCTTAGAGACAGAATTAAAGAAGCGTTAGAAAGAACCATTGGAGCATACTGCTTTATTGTGCAATCACGCTCAAAACAGTTTGTTATTCGAGATAAATATGGAATTAGACCTCTTTCTTTAGGAAAATTAAGATCAGGCGGTTATATAGTTGCCAGTGAAACATGTGCGTTTGATTTAGTCGATGCTGAATTTATAAGAGATGTAAGACCCGGAGAAATGCTTATTTTTGATGAAGATAAACAAGAGCCTGAATCCATTCAACTTTATGAACCTGACTTTCACCCATGTGCTTTTGAATATGTTTATTTTGCACGACCAGACAGCGTAATTGATGGAAAAAATGTTTATAAAACTCGTGGAAATATGGGACGAGCTTTGGCAAAAAATGATGCAAACTCTCATATTAAAGCCGATATGGTTGTTCCCGTTCCAGACTCTGGCGTTCCTGCAGCTCTTGGTTATTCAGCACAAAGCGGAATTCCTTTTGAATATGGAATTATAAGAAACCACTATGTAGGACGAACGTTTATTGAACCCACTCAAGAGATGAGAAATTTAAAAGTACGCATGAAATTAAGCCCAATGGATTCACTTATTCGTGGCAAATCTCTTTTAGTAATTGATGATTCAATTGTCCGAGGAACCACAAGTAAACGAATTGTAAAAATGTTAAAAGACGCAGGTGCTAAAGAAGTTCACTTTAGAGTAGCGAGTCCTGAGATTAAGTTTCCTTGCTTTTATGGAATAGATACGCCAACACAAGAAGAGTTAATCTCTTTTAGAATGACAAAAGATGAAGTTTGCAAATATATTGAAGCCGATTCTTTAGAATATTTAAGTCTTGATGACTTAGTAACAGCTATAGGAGATGACAGAAATTATGCCCTTGAAAGCTTCAATGGCGATTATTTCGTAAAGTAATTGTGGTTAAAGAAATTAAATTAAATATGCCTTTACAAGAAGTTTATACCATTGGTAGATATTTCAGAAATAAATTCAATGAAAAAGTCTATAAAGTGCCCATTAGTATTAGTGGGTTTACCTGTCCTAACATAGATGGAACAGTGGCTCATGGTGGCTGTTCTTTTTGTGAAAATGACTCTTTTAGTCCTAACTTACAAGATAAAAAAAACAAGTTCAAATTAAGTCCTAAAACAGTTGAAAATCCTTATTTAGAAAATCAGCTCAAACAGTTAGAGATGCAATTTTTTGCTACTAAAACTCGTTTAGAAAAAAAGTTTGGTGCTAAAAAATTTATTGTTTACTTTCAATCTTTTACTAATACTTATGCCCCTTTTGAAACACTTAAAGCCTTATATGAAAAAGCATTGAGTTTTGAAAATGTTTTAGGACTTTCTATTGGCACAAGAACCGATTGCGTTACCGATGAAATTTTAGATTACCTAAAAGAGCTGTCAGGCAATAAAGAGATTTGGGTAGAGTATGGAATTCAATCGTTTTATGACAAAACTCTTACTGAAATTAACCGTGGAGATACCGCTTCTAATATGCGTTATTGGATTAATAGAACGAAAGAAAAGGGCTTATTGGTTTGTGCACATTTAATCTATGGGTTACCCAATGAAACTCAAAAAATGATGTTACATTCCTTAGATGAAACGCTTAAACTCAATGTTGATTCTATTAAATTTCACCCGTTATATGTAGTAAAAAACACTCTTTTAACCAATGAATTTAAAAAAGGAGAGTTTACTCCTATTAGTGAAGAGTTATATATAGATACCGTTGTAAAATCTATTCAAAAATTGCCTTTAGGTGTAAATGTACAAAGAATTACAGCTGGTATAAGTGATGCTAGTTTACTCGCACCCTTATGGTGTAGAAACAAGCATCAGCAAATGGATAAAATTAGAAAAGCGTTATTGGAAGTGGGACTTTGTTATTAATGAATACGTAATAGTGAATAGTGAATAATATTCCATTATTCATTATTCATTGATTGTTTTATTGTTTTATTTTAAGTAGATAATCGACTACATTTTCTATGAAAGCATCGTGTTTTCTGTCTTTTCTGTAGGCAATATAGAGTTTTCGGTGCATTCTTTGTGCTCCAATTCTTGACTCAAAAAGTACTCCTGTTTTTAAAAGTGTATCAATAGCATTTCTTGAAACAATTGAAACAGTAGGTGCTGTCTCTTTTGATGAGTGTAAAACTGTTTGTACAATAGTTGTAGCACTGGTAACTTCACTCGTAACATCAAATTTATCGCAATCGGGGAAATTGGCTCTTTCTAAACTCTCTTTAAAAATAGCCCTTGTGTGAGAATCTGGGTTTCTACACACCCATTTGTATGAAAGCAAATCTTTTGCTTTTGCTTTCGTTGGTAGTTTTTGATTAGAGAAAATTACTATTTCATCTTCCATCCACTCTCTGTAAATAATATTCTCTTCTTGAACATAGTTTTCAACTAATGCAATATCGATTTTTTTATCCAACAAATCTTCAATGGCTTGACCTGAAACCGTTACATTAATAGAAACATCGTTGTGAATATTTGCTTTTAAATCATTTAGAAATTTTGGTAAAATATAGTTTCCAATAATAAATGATGCCCCAAAAATAAAAGTTACATCTTTATTCATTATTTTAAGCAGTTCTTTTTCTGAGTTATTAACGCACTTTTCAAGTTTTAAAGCAATTGTGTGAAGCATGGTTCCTTCTTTAGTCAAGCGGATTCCATTCTTTTTTCGTTCAACTATTCTTGTATCTAAATACTCTTCCATAAATTTTATTTGTTGAGTTACTGCGGGTTGTGAAATACCAAGTTTTAAAGATGCTTTAGAAAACGATTTCTCTCGCACTACTGTTAAAAAAGTTTCGATTTTTGCAAAATCTTTTAGCATATTTTTGCACCTTTAAGATAAGTTTTGATTATAATAACATTTATTTATAAAATAATTTATTAAGTCGATTAATTAATTTAACTTTAATATGTTATAATAGTTAAATATAGGAGTTATTTTATGTCTGAATCTATTTTATCTTCATTAAATGAGTCTCAAAAAGTTGCGGCTTCTCATATAGATGGGTCATTGTTAATTTTAGCAGGAGCTGGAAGTGGTAAAACAAAAACCATTACCACAAGGTTGGCGTATTTAATCTCTATAGGAATTGATCCTACTTCTATTTTAACGCTAACATTTACCAACAAAGCAGCAAAACAGATGCAACACAGAGCTTTTTCTATGATAAAAAATTCAAACACTCTTCCGTTGTTGTGTACCTTTCATAAATTTGGATTGTTGTTTTTAAAATTCCACATTACGCAATTAAACCGAAAAAACAATTTTATTATTATTGACACCGATGATAAAAAAAGAATCTTAAAATCAATCGATAAAGAGATAACCACAGCCATGGTTGCTAGTGAAATTTCAAAATACAAAAATACACTTTTAACTCCCACAGAAGCCAAAGCTGCTGCACAACTAAAAATTTATCAACAAATTGCAGATATTTATGAAAAGTATGAAAACTATCTTGAAGAGAATAATTTAGTCGATTTTGATGACTTACTTCTTTTGCCTTACAAGATTTTAGAGAAAAACAGCGAACTATGCGAAGAAACCAGCAAAAAATATCGTTATATTATGGTTGATGAGTACCAAGATACGAATGAACTTCAATACAGACTTCTTAAAAAGCTTTGTTCTTCACACAACAATATTTGTGTAGTAGGCGATGACGACCAATCTATTTATGGATGGCGTGGGGCAACCATTAAAAATATTATAAACTTTGCCCAAATTTTTGAAAATACTAAAGTAATTAAACTCGAACATAACTATCGTTCAACGGATACTATTTTAGAACATGCCAATCAACTAATAGAGCATAATCGTGACCGATTAGGGAAAAAACTTATTGGTACAAAAGCAAAAGGTAACTCAATAAAGGTTTATGAATCTCACGATGAAAATGAAGAGACCAGAAAGATTTGTGAAGATATTAAAAACTTAATTAACCAAGGCGTTAGTCCTAGAGATATTGCTATTTTATTTAGAGTGAATGCCTTGTCAAGATCACTTGAAGAGGGGTTTAATAAAGCTCGTATTCATTACCAACTCGTAGGCGGAATGAAGTTTTATGAGCGTGCTGAAATCAAAGATTTAATTGCTTATTTTAGAGTATTAACCAATAAAAACGATAACTTCTCTATTAAACGAATTGTTAATAAACCCAAGCGAGGTATTGGTAAAACCACCATTGATAAACTAGATGACAGATCAAATCGAGATGATTTATCTATTTTTAATATTATAAGTCAATACACTCCGGAAGATTTAACTTCACTCGTAGGAAAAAAGAATGCTCGAACATTAAAAGTATTTGAAGCTTCTATTATGGATTTAGAAGATACTTTAGCAGAATCTAAAATGCGTTTTTTAGATACGTTTGAAGAGACCTTTGATTTTAGAGCCTCTTTTGAAAATCTTCCCGATGGCTATGAAAGACAAGCCAATATAGATGAGTTTTTTGGGTACATAAGAGACTATTTTATTCAGAACCCTCATTTAGAGCTTGATGATTTTCTAAATGAAATAGCCCTAGAAAGCGAGCAAGACAGCTTAGCAAATGAAGCCGTTTCTATGATGAGTATTCACGCTTCAAAAGGTTTAGAGTATAAGCATCTTTTTGTTATAGGCTTAGAAGAAGGATTTTTTCCTCTTATTGGCGATGGCACAGATATTGAAGAAGAAAGACGCTTAGGTTATGTAGCAATAACAAGAGCTATGGACGAACTGACACTAAGTTTTGTTCACTCACGCTTTTATAAAGGCAAACGAACTCAACTTTTAAAGAGCCGTTTTTTAAGTGAAAGTGGTTTAGTAAAAGGGAGTTTAACCATACAAAGACAAAGTGGCTTTAAAAAAGGCGATTTAGTCAACCACAAAATTTTTGGAATGGGCCGTGTTCACAAAAGTTCTAGTGCTGGGAAAGAGTACAAACTGACCATCAATTTTGGTGGAACGCATCGAGATATTTTATCCTCATTTGTTGAAAAACTATAATCAGTTTTTATAAAAAAAATCATTGAGACAATTAATATGAAAAAAAAATTACGTAACGACCCTTTATTTAACAAACTTTTAGTAGTACAAAAACCCATGTATATGGGTTCTAACTTCTTTTTACACCAAGTCAAAAAAAAATATAACAGTAAAAAAGCAGGTTTTAGTGGCACGCTTGACCCTTTTGCAACGGGGTGTTTAATTGTAGCTTTTGGTCAATTTGCCAAACTTTTTAACTACCTTAATAAAAGCCCTAAAACGTATAGAGCAGTCTTGTGGCTAGGTGCTGTTTCGGATTCATTGGATATAGAAAATATTACGCATATTGGTTCTGAAAAAGTTTTAAATGAACACACCATAAAAGAAGAAATTTTAAATTTAATGGGTGAAATCAACTATGTTCCTCCTAAATTTAGTGCAAAAAGAATCAATGGTATAAGAGCATATGAATTAGCAAGAAATGGTGAAGAGATTGTTTTAAAAGAGTCAACTATGCATATTTTAGAAACTAAATTTATCTCTTATTCACACCCTTTTATTACCTTTGAAGCAACAGTTAGTGAAGGTTCATACATTAGAAGCTTAGCTCAAATCTTAGCACAACGCTTAGGAGTTATTGGAACACTTTCTCATTTACACCGTGTTAGAGAGGGCGATTTTTTCTATGAAAATGAAAAAGAGTTAAACCCTTTAGATTATATTGGTCTTCCACGAAATGAGTACACAGGGGATAAAGAGTGGGTTTTCTTTGGTAAAAAAATTGACTCTTACTATTTAAGCAACCGTGACGATGGCGAATATTTAATCCTTTTTGACGATTTTTTCAGTATAATCCAAATTACCAATAAAGATGTAAAATATTTGTTAAATAAGGTCCTATTGAATGAAAATGAGTAAAAATCTCTCTAAAAGAGCCTATGCTAAAATTAATATTTTTTTAAAAATTGCAGGCAAAAGAGAAAATTACCACGAAATTATTTCTCGTTTTGTAAGAGTCCCTACTCTTTTTGACACCGTTTCCATTATTCCACAAAATTCAACCAATGCGTTTAATTTAATAGGCGATTTTAGTTGTGCATTAGAACAAAACACTGTTTATAAAGCTTTTTTGGAGTTACGAAACAATTGCCCGAAAATAGATGCATTTTTTAGAGTCTATTCAGTAAAAGTTGAAAAAAATATTCCAGAAGGTTCAGGTTTAGGAGGTGGTAGTTCCAATGCTGCTGCTTTTTTACTCTTAGCTAACAAACTATTTGATTTACACTATACAAAAGAGAAACTTTCAAAAATAGGTGCAAAAATAGGCGCCGATGTTCCTTTTTTTATCCATGAATACGAAAGTGCCAATGTAAGCGGAATTGGTGAAATTGTTGAAGAGTTTAAAGAAAAACCATTGAGTATAGAAATTATTACTCCATCAATAAAGTGTGACACAAAAAAAGTTTTTACAGAATTTAGAGAAAACTTTTACAAAGAAATTTCGAAAGAAGAAGCAGATAAATTAAAACAAATGACCAGTAAAGAGATATTAAAGAGTTTAACTATTGAGCAAGCAAATGATTTATATGCCCCAGCAATCAAACTCTACCCACAACTAGTAACACAACAAGCACTAATAACCAATCACCACTTCAGCGGCAGTGGAAGTTCATTTTTTAAGGTAGTACCATAATGGCAAAAGAAAAAGTAAAAAAGAATTTAGTCTTTAGAAATAGAAAAGCATTTCACGACTATTTTATTTTAGACACGCACGAAACGGGTGTCATGCTTAAAGGCAGTGAAGTTAAAGCTATTCGAGAAGGACGCGTTAATTTAAAAGATTCCTTTGTGCGTATTATTAAAGGGGAACTTTTCTTACTCAATATGCATATTTCTCACTTAAGTACAGCACACACAACTTTTAGACCCGATGAAAGAAGAGAGAGAAAACTTTTAATGCATAAAAAAGAGATTGCAAAGCTTTTTGAAAAAGTGACCAAAGATGGTATTACTTTAGTGCCTTTAAAGCTCTATTTCAATTCAAGAAATTTAGTTAAGATACAAATTGCCACTGCGCAAGGAAAAAAACTCTACGATAAAAGAGAAGATTTAAAAACTAAAACTATGTTACGAGAGACGCAACAAGCCCTAAAACAGTATAAATAACTACAGTTATTATAAATAAAGGCATAGTTGTGACATAAAGTTAAATACAACTTAAGAAAATAAATAACATATTAAGCTTAATTTTATGCCTATTTCGCTAAAATTATCTGGATAAGTGACTGTATGGTGACTTGTATATCAAAATTTAGGAGGAGATTGATGCAAAACGGTGCACAAATTGAGTACGATTACTCAGTTGCTAAGGCGTTTACGTTTTCAACAATTTTATTTGGTATCATCGGTATGACAATTGGAGTGGTTTTATCATTTCAAATGGCGTATCCTGAACTGAATTATTTAGCAGGAGAATACGGTACTTTCTCAAGACTAAGACCTTTACACACTAATGGTGTGGCGTTTGGTTTTACTCTAAGTGGTGTCTTTGCTACATGGTATTATGTAGCTCAAAGGGTATTGAAGGTTTCTTTAAAAGAATCTCCATTCTTAATGGGTGTTGCTAAGCTGCACTTCATTTTATACTTTATTACAATTTTGTTGGCAGTTGTTACTCTATTTATGGGTATTACTACTTCAAAAGAGTATGCAGAGTTAGAGTGGCCTTTAGACTTGCTTGTTGTTGTTTGGTGGGTACTTTGGGGTATCTCAATTTTTGGTCTTATTGGAATTAGAAGAGAAAGAACTCTCTATATTTCTATCTGGTATTATATTGCATGTTTCTTAGCAATTGCATTATTATACTTATTTAATAATATGGAAATTCCAACAGCTCTGTTTTCAGGTTATGGTGCATGGTACCACTCTGTTTCTATGTATGCTGGAACAAATGATGCTTTAGTTGAATGGTGGTATGGACACAACGCAGTTGCATTCGTATTTACAGTTCCAATTATTGCAATGATTTATTACTTCTTACCAAAAGAATCAGGACAAAATGTTTATTCATATAAACTTTCTATTCTTGCTTTCTGGGGATTGTTATTCGTTTACGTTTGGGCAGGTGGTCACCACTTGATTTACTCAACTGTTCCAGACTGGATGCAAACTATGGGTTCTGTAATGTCTGTAATTTTAATTCTACCATCATGGGGTTCTGCTATTAACATGCTGTTAACTATGAAGGGTGAGTGGCAACAATTACAAACAAATCCATTGATTAAGTTTATGATTTTAGCATCAACTTTCTATATGTTATCAACCATTGAAGGTCCAATTCAATCTATTAAATCTGTAAATGCAATTGCGCACTTTACTGACTGGATTCCAGGACACGTTCATGATGGTACTTTAGGATGGGTTGTATTTATGATTATGGCTGCAATTTTTCACATGGTTCCACGAATGTATGGAAGAGAAATTTACTCTAAATCATTAATGGACACACAATTTTGGTTACAAACAACTGCCATTGTATTATACTTTACATCTATGTGGATTGCAGGTATTACGCAAGGTATGATGTGGAGAGCGTACGATGAGTATGGTTCTTTAGTATATTCATTTATTGATACAGTAAATGTTTTACATCCTTACTATGTAATTCGAGCTATTGGTGGATTATTGTATTTAGTTGGTGTATTTATGTTCGCATATAATATTTACAAAACTGCAACAGCTGGAAGAATTCTTGATAAAGAACCAGCAAATGCTACGCCTATGGCAGCTTAAGAGAAGGGGGTTATTATGTTTCATTGGTTAGAACAAAGACCGTTTTTCTTTGCGGTAGCAGTATTTTTAGTTGTTTCATTCGCAGGTATTATTGAGATTATTCCTGATTTTGCTAAACAATCAAGACCAACAGTTGGTACAAAGCCTTATTCAGTTTTAGAACTTACAGGTAGACATATTTATATTAAAGACTCTTGTAATGCGTGTCACTCACAATTAATTCGACCATTTAAATCAGAAACTGATAGATATGGTATGTATTCATTAAGTGGAGAATATGCGTATGACAGACCTTTCTTATGGGGTTCTAAAAGAACAGGTCCAGACTTAATGAGAGTGGGGAATTACAGAACAACAGATTGGCATGAGTCACATATGGCAGACCCACAATCAGTAGTTCCAGGTTCAATTATGCCTGCATATAAGCATCATTTTACAAAAATAGCTGATATTGATACAGCATATGGAGAAGCCTATACTATTAAAAAGGTATTCTCAACACCATACGATCAAGATTTAAATGGTGACGGACAAATAGACGTTCCACTGGGTACTTATGAAGAAGCACGAGCTCGTGCTTTAGAAGAAGCAAAAGTAATTGCAGCTGATATGAAAAATCAAGCTGTTAAGGATGCCGTTGCTAACGGTCAGGTTCCTGAAATAGTAGCATTAATAGCATACTTAAATTCTTTAAAATAAAAGAGGGTTATTATGGATTATGAAACACTAGTAAATCTCCAAGGTTATGTTAAGTTTTTTCTGATTTTAATCGTATTTATTGTATTTTACTCTTACGCATATTCAATATACAGAAGAGATAAAAAAGGTGAAAGAGATTTTGAAAAATACTCTAAACTTGTCTTAGATGATTCTATTAGTTCTAATCCTCTTGAAGCTAGAGAAGAAAAATCAGAAAATATAGATAAGGAGAATTAATATGAAATCTATGCTTATAGGTGGTATTATTCTTATCATTGCATTAATGGCAGGAACCTATTTCGTAGCAGGTGATGCTTTTAGTCTTGGTGACGATTATATCAACGACCTTACAATGTTAGCAGCATTGTCAATTATTGCTATAACAGTATTTATAGCACTAAAATATGTAAATCAAATTAAAAACGATACAGCTAGTGGTGATTTAGCTGATGAGAATTGGGATGGCATTGGTGAATACCAAAATGCAGTACCAACAGGTTGGGCTCTTGCTTTTATTGGAACTATTATTTGGGCAATGTGGTACTTAACTGTAGGTTATCCAACAAACAGTTTCTCTCAAATTGGACAATGGAATGAAGAGACTATCGAGTACAATGAAAAGTTTGAAAGTAAATGGCAAAATCCAGATACTTCAACTCTAAATGCAATGGGTCAATCAATTTTTCTAGTACAATGTGCGCCATGTCATGGTGTAGATGCTGAAGGAATTGATGGAAAAGCTCAAAACCTAACAAAAAGAATCAGTGCAGCTTCTGTTGAAGCAGTTATTAAACACGGTTCTATTGCCATTGGTCCAAAAGCTGAAGGTAACTTAGGCTACGCTTTAGGCATGATGCCTGGTCAAGATGGATTATTTAACATGAACACAGGTATGCCAATTAGCGATGAAGAGACAAAAATAGTATCTTCATATGTTGCTAATGGAATGACAGGTGAGGGTTCTGAAATCTATACAGGCGTTTGTTCTTCTTGTCATGGAGATGATGGACAAGGCATGGACGGTATGGCTCCTAACTTAGTGGCGTACGACGACACATTAGTAGCTAATGTATTGTCTAACGGTAAAAAAGGTATTACAGGAACTATGCCATCGTTTACGGGAAGATTAAACGAAACTCAAACGAAAGCACTTGCTAGCTATCTTAGAAGTTTAGGAGAATAACATGGCAAACAATACACAAATGAATGAAAATGAAAGAGGTATTTTTAGTATACATGGAATTACCGGTATGTTAATTGCTACAGTGTTGTTGCTTTCTATTCTTGGGGTACTTCAAGTATTAAGTGTTGAGGCACAAAGTACACAAGCGACAAATTATTATAAAGTTAATCAAGACATCAATGCCATCAAGTTCAAAAGTAGTGAAAACATAAATCACTACGAACTTGTTGGTAAGTAGGAGGTTGTTATGGAAAAAATCATTGGTATTTTACTGGTTGCTATAGCAGCTCTTACAATTTATCTATCGTATCTATCTCCTGATAGATTATTTGTAGGTTAATTTGAAAAGTTTACACTTTTTAAAAGTGGGAGTGTTTTTAACACTCCTGCTTTTTTTTATCCCCAGCTTATATGCAAATACAACACAATATATATTAAGTCACGATCAACTAATCGACCCTAGGGCGATTTTGAAAATCAATGAAATAGGCTCTGAAGTTGAAGCCAAAACAGGCGTCAAAATTTTTCTTTATGCCAAAGAAAATTATGGCATTAACGAGACACTTCCTATGAAAGAAAAATTAGAAAAAATTAAATTTTATGAAAATGAATTACTTAAATCACTCTCTTCCCCTTATGTTTTAATAACAATATCTTTGGAACAAACTCATATTAATCTATTTGTATCTGAAGAGTTAAAAACAATTATAAACAAAGATGAAATATTAAACGAATATATAATACCTTTACTGGCTTCCAAAGACAAAAACAGACTCTTTGCCAAAGTCAGTGCTGCTGTTCTAAATGGCTATGCTCAAATAGGCGATGACATTGCCAAAAGTCGAAACATTAAACTTGAATCAAGTATAGGAAGCGGTGGAAAAACCTTTAGTACTATCTGGAAAGTGTTTATGTACTCTATTGTAATAATAGGTTTAGTCGTATACACAGTAGCTGTTTTAAAATCAAAAAAGAAATAGGATAGATTATGAAAAGAAATTATTGGCCTTTACTGTTTATAGCCATTTTTACATTTACAATATATATGGTATTTTGGACAGTATACAATGCCATACAAACTCCTGTACAACAAGACGATAGCTTTTTAAACTCTTATCAAAATGTTGATGGTAATTTTAATGAAATTGCTCTTTCAAATGAACAATTTTTAGAAAAATACGATTTTGAACTTCTAATTAACAACCATACATTTGAACTAAGTTTTCAAGATATTTATTACTCTCAAAAAGTTATTGAAACAAAATCAGAACACAAAAATGCGCTTAATGTAGAAAACAATACTATAAGCGTTAGCATTAAAGAGAAAAAAAGCAATGAACCAATTAGCAATGCACTAATTTCTATGCGTGTCATGGCACCAACAAACAATAACCACGATACCGACTTAGAAGATTTCAACTATTCAAATAATATGTATAGCTCAGAATTTCCTCTTCCTAATAAAGGAAATTTCAACATAACAGGTGTTATTACTATTGATGACCAAAAAGCGTATATTTTTATAAAGACCAATGCTCTGTAAAACACTATTGGTCTTCCCGACTTCAAGAGCTATTAGAACTCATATTTCAAAAGATGATTCCAATAGACTCTTAGAGTCACTTTTGAGTATCGATGAATTCTTTTTTAAATCCATTACCGTAGCAAATTACTCTTTTATAGATGAAGAGCATCGTTTTTTACTCCTTAAAGAAGCCACCCAAATTAAAAATTTTAGTGCGTTAGGTATCTCAAACTCCTTTAACGATTTTATTAAACAAAGTGAGTATCTTTTCCGCTTCTTCAATGAAATCTGTGCTGAGAACATTGAGTTTGATTCCATAAAAAAAGCAGATACCTATGAGTTTTATGAAGAACATCTCTGTTTGTTACACACTATTTATAACAACTATTGTGCTTTACTTGAAAAAAATAAATTTATAGATAAAATCACTTTACCTAAAAAATATGAATTAAATTATGATTTTTTAAAACAGTTTGAACAAATAACACTCTTTTTTGAAGGGTACTATACACACTTTGAATTTAATCTAATTACAAAAATTGCCTCCGTTATTCCGTTAACGCTTCATTTACAAACCACTCCTTACAATAAAAAATCCTACGAAAAATTTATAGAGTATGGGTTTAACCTAGAAGAAAATTTTTCATATGAGCTTAATATTTCTCAAAAACTTATTCTTGAAAAAAAGCCCATTAAAGCATTTTCACAATCCATTGAAATAAAAGCATTTTCACAATCCATTCACCAAGTTGCTTATGTTCAAAAAGCCATTACAAAAATGATAGAAAACAATATAAAACCAGAAGATATAGTTTTAATTGTCCCCGATGAAACTTTTGTGCAAACCCTACAACTTTTTGATAGCAACAACTATTTTAACTATGCCATGGGAAAAGAGATAAAAACCTCTGCTTTATACACCAATGCTTACTCTTTATATCAATACCTCAATGAGTTTGAGAAAAAAGATATTGAGTATCTTTCATTTTTAAAACAAGATATTGTTTATATCAATGAAACATTTAAAAGCCATTGGGGGAAACCAATTACTAAAGAAATATTCACTTTAACGCAAAATTTCCTAAAAAAAGAAGAGTTAAATAAAGAGATTTTAGAAAAGTTTGAAGAGGAGTGTTATAAGCTTGAAAACCTTGTTTTTAACTACAAAGAACCCATTTCATTTAAAGAAGTTTATAAATTTTTACTACAAAGAATAAGTACCATAACCACAGATGACATAAATTCAGGTGTTATTACCGTTATGGGTCTTCTTGAAACCAGAGGTTTAAGTTTTAAAGGGCTTATAATTGTGGATTTCAATGAAGATATTGTGCCAAAAAGAAGTATTAAAGATAAATTTCTTTCAAGCAGTGTTAAAAAACATGCCAAACTTCCCACAAGAAGCGACCGTGAAAATTTACAAAAATATTATTACCATCAATTATGTAAAAATACTTCAGAAATTTATATTTCGTACATTAAAAACGACACTCAATCCGTTAGCCGTTTTGCATCGGAGCTATTTAATATTCCAATAGATGAAACTTTATACGACAACGCCTATAAACACATTTTATACGCCTCTAGTAGCATCAAACACTTTAATGAAGAGATTGTCCTAGAAATTGACCTTTCACAGCAAGAGTGGTCTGCTACCTCTCTTAAAACCTATTTGCAATGTAAGCGTAAATACTATTTGCACTATATAGCTTCAATTAAAGAACACCACTTTAGTGTTAAACCACAAGGCTTTGAAATTGGAACGGCTATTCACTCTATTTTAGAGAAGTTTTATTCAAAATATACCTACTTAGAGCAAAGTTGCCCAAACACCATTTTAAACCCCTATTTTAATGAGTACAAAGAACAAAACCCTTTTATATTTTTAGATTTTGAAATTTGGAAACGAAAGTTAGAACAATTTATTGAAAATGAAAAACAAGAGTTTTTAACCAAAGAAAAAAAAGTCTACAAGACAGAAATGCCTTTTAAATTTACATACCAAGACGTTACATTAAAAGGAATCATTGACCGCATTGACAAAGGCAAAGACTTTTTTGAAATCATAGATTATAAAACCAGCAATACACTTAGTGTAGACACGCCCAAAAATTACGAAAAATCGGTTGATTTCCAGTTAGAATTTTATTTTTTAGCCATGAAAGAGTATCTTGAAAAGAATCCATTCTCAACATACAGCATTAAGCCTTATTATTACGATTTAAACAAAGCCATATTACTAGAAGAGCTACTCTTAGACGATAAAATAACAATGTTAAAAGAGATATTAAAAAGCTTAAAAACCACCGAGGTAAATTTCACAAAATGCGAAGATTTAAGTGTGTGTAACTATTGCCCCTATAAAGTAATTTGTAATCGTGAATAGTATTTAGTAAATTTAAAAAACAGTCCTAAAATCCGCTATTATCAATATATAAAAGATCAAAAATGTTAACTTATGGCGTAACTGATATTCAAAATATGATAATTATATTAAGCCAATAATAAAGCAAATTGATACCCACAGCAACCGAAACAAGTTTCGGCTTCCAAATAGAACAATCTCATCTTCGGAACTTGAAACTTGGTACTCAATCAACCCAACAACAAAGACTACAAAAACAAAATTACCATTCTTGTCATTAAAAATTATTAATTATTTTCTAACCAGCCGTGGCTATTAAAACATCCTCAATAATTTTAGTAATATCCCCGTCTAAAATAGCTTCAACATTTGAGTAGCCAATCCCACTTCTTGAATCTTTGATTTGCTGATACGGCTGTAATACATAAGAACGAATCTGATGCCCCCAACCAATTTCACTCTTTTCAACTCCATCTTTCGAAGCTTGTTGTTTTGCAATTTCCAGTTCATAAAGCTTTGATTTTAGCATTTTAATGGCACTGGCTTTATTTTTGTGTTGGCTTCTGTCATTTTGGCACTGTACAACAATACCTGAAGGAATGTGAGTAATTCGAATAGCACTCTCTGTTTTATTAACATGCTGTCCCCCTGCACCACTAGAACGATATGTATCAATTCGTAAATCTTTATCTTCAATTACAATATCAATATCGTCATCTATTTCAGGGCTTACCATAACCGAAGTAAAAGAGGTATGTCGTTTGGCATTGGAATCAAAAGGCGAAATTCGTACCAACCTATGAATACCACTCTCCGCTTTTAAATATCCATACGCATTTTCACCTTTAATAATAAAAGAGACATCTTTAAGCCCAGCTTCCTCACCATCTTGATAATCAAGAACTTCCACTTTAAAGTTTTGTCGTTCCGCCCATCGTAAATACATACGGTACAAAATACTTGCCCAATCTTGGCTTTCTGTTCCCCCAGCTCCTGGGTGAATGGTAATAATGGCATTTAAACTGTCATCAGGATGTGAAAGCATAACCGCAATTTCAGTAGACTTTATAATATTTTCTATTTCAGGGGCATCGGCATAAAGCATTTCTAGTGTATCTTCATCTTTATCATCTACTGCCATTTCATAAAGTTCATTGGTGTCGTTGAGAGCTTTATTGGCTTTATTAAATTTACTAAGTTTCCCTAAAACTCTATTTTTTTCAATTCCTATTTTTGTAGCATTTTCCACATTATTCCAAAACTCTTGTTCTGCTTCAAGTTCTACAATCTCTTTAATTCTAGCATTTAGTTTTGTAGGTTTAAGAATTCCTTCAATATTTTTAAGTTTTTTATTTAACAGCTTTAGAAGTTCAGAATATTCATAAGCATCCATAGGTTTCCTTTGTGATTAGTAAATTGTAAGCAGAAAAAAGCAAGTGGTAAAAGGTAAAAAAGAGCTATTTAATAGCTACTTTTTTACTCTTGAGTGTTTAAAGATTTTAAATATGTGTAGACATTTTTAACATCATTATAGTCCATTAAATTTGCATATGGTTTCATAACAATTGCCATTACACCCTCTGTGTTACCTACATTGTAGTTACGAATAGATTCTTGAAATTCATTATGATCAAGTAAATTAATAGGTCGTGAAACCCCTTTGGCTTTAAGCTCACCTTTTTGTCCATGACAAATAACACATTTAGAAACATAAAGCTTTTCACCCGCTTTGCTGTTTGCAGCGAGTAAAGCCTCTTTTTGTGCTTCTTCTTTTGCTACTTTTTCAGTTTCAATTCGTTGATACAATTTGTCCATCAAAGCTTCTTCACTTAAGTTTTCACTGCTAGTTTGTTTTTTAAACACATAAATAAAATCCGTACCAAAATTAGTTGGAGTCATTTTAATATCTTCAATAACCCACCCTAGTTTTTTCATATCATTAGAACTCTTCAAAGAAGCACACATACCACCATCAAGCTTTGCATTTTCAATAGTAGTTAAATCTGAATGCCCTTGCTTAAAACACATAGTTGTTTCTGCATTAGCATAAGTTAGTGAAGATATTAAAATACAAAGAGTAATCATCAATTTTTTAAGCATATTTTTCCTTTTTTTAAAAAAAAAGTGTAGCATAAATTTACTTAGCCAACAGTAAGAAATTGTTTTTTAATGGTAAATTTTAAATGCTGAATTTTGAGTTAATATATACAAATATTTTGGTCTGTCTTAAATAACGATTTCAATAAAAAATTGAATTTGTCCAAACTATTAATGCACTCAAAACTTTTCGTTTCGCTATTCGGAACTTGAAACTTGGTACTCAAGCCTTTTTGGCGTTTGTTGTAACTTTAAAAGTTGTTGCAGCTTTTGCCTTAGTACTTGCGTTTAAGGTTCCGAAGGGTTTGCATTTTGTTTCGCTATTCGGAACTTGAAACTTGTTTCAAGCTTTTTGGCGATTGTTGTAACTTTTGCCTTAAATAAATTTAAGGTTCCAAAGAAGAAAATTTATTCATATTATACATACTTAATTACTATTTTGTTACAATAATCCTATAAAAGGATAAAAATGCATACAAACCTTCCTCATATATCATTAGAAAACCATTATCAATTTATTACATTTAGAACATATAAAAGTGTAGATTCATATATAGATACCTTACAAAAAGCACCAATTGACACTAAAAAGAAGGAGTATTTAATTGATTGTTATTTAGATAATTCTCCTAAAGGTGCTTATTTTTTTGGTGAGTATATTGAGCTTATAAAAAATGTATTGTGGGCTAAAAATAATCTTCTTTACACTATTGAAGTGTGTTCTGTTATGCCCAATCATATTCATATACTTTTACAACAACATACTAGCTTAGAAAAAATTGTAAAATATATCAAAGGGAAAAGTGCAATTGAAATGAACAAAAAACTAAATATTAAAGGACAATTCTGGCACAGAAACTATTTTGATAAACTTATTCGCAATGAAAAGCATTTTGCTTTGGTGTATGAGTATATTCAAAACAATCCACTAAAAGCCAATTTAAATGACGCTAAAAGAGTCTTTAGTGCGTATTAGTAGAGTTTTCGGAACTTGAAACTTGGTACTCAAGCTTTTTGGGAGTTGTTGTAGCTTTTGCCTTAAATAAATTTAAGGTTCCGAATAGCTTTTGTAAGTTGAGTTTAGAAAAGCTCATAACCTTTTCAAATCAAAAATGTAAATGTCCTTATCCCCTATTCCAACATCTACAGAAGCTGAGCGTTTGTTTTTAATTTCGGTAAAGAGTTGCAACTGTTTGAGTAAAAAAGAGTGACTGATTCACTCTTTTTTAGGAGTTTTGCAATTCAGAAATTGAAAACAATAAGCGAAGGTACCCGATAGGGCTTCGAAGCCGTTGGTGGTTTTGTTACTTTGTCCACACAAAGTAAGAAAGCGGAAAGCTTTGCTTTTCAAGAGAGATATTAGAATATTAAATCAACTCTAAAAAAAATGAGTTATTTCACACTTTCTAAATTTATTTCGGTTGGTGTTTGTTGTGGGAGTATTGTTTTTTGAGGGATTGGTGGTTGGTATTTCGGAACTTGAAACTTGGTACTCAAGCTTTTTGGGGGTTGTTGTAACTTTAAAAGTAATTGCAGCTTTTGCTTGAAACAAGTTTCAGGTTCCTAAGAGTGTTTTTTGATGTTGTTTTTGTTATTCGGAACTTGAAACTTGTTTCAAGCTTTTTGGAAGGTGTTGCTATTTTGCTTTTGTTGTTGCTTTTGCCTTAAATAAATTTAAGGTTCTTTTATATTTGACAATTTAAGATTTATTCTGTTTGTCCAGAATTAATTGCTATATATACTATAGTTCCTATAAAAAAAGCAACTGTTAAAATAACTAAATATTCCATTATAAATCCTTTAAACTTTTGATTTTAATCATTACTTTTAAATTGTAGTAAGTTCATTAAATCCATAGTATAAAACTCCAGCAACTGCAATAAGCAAAACAATCATTATGAAAGTAGTCATTACTATTCTTCAAGTTTTGAATTGCTTATAATAACTTAACCAATGTTGCAACAATTGCAGCTTGAGCTACCAACATACCAGCAACCCATTTAATAATATCTGCTTTCATTTCATTAAGGTCATTTTTGGTTGTTAACTCTTCTTTTTGTTGTTTAATTATACTTTCAGTATTGTCTTTAAATATGTTAGATAACTCTTTTGCAACTTTGTCATCTAAATTTGCTTCTTTTAATCTTGTGTATATTCCAAGAGTATCAATAGAAATATTCATAATTTGTCCTTCTATTATAATTTAATGATTATACCACAATTTAAGAAAAGTGAAAATATAGTTGAATTGTAGAAATTTGCAATAAAAATTGAACTCTTCGAAACTTGAAACTTGGTACTCAAGCTTTTTTGTGGTTGTTTTGGGTTTTTCTTTTATTGTAGCTTTTGCCTTAAATAAATTTAAGGTTCCTAAGAGTGTTTTGGTGGTTTGTATTCAGAACTTGAAACTTGGTACTCAAGCTTTTTGGGGGTTGTTGTAACTTTAAAAGTTATTGCAGCTTTTGCTTGAAACAAGTTTCAAGTTCCTAAGAGATTGTTATTTTGTTTGGGTTGCTTGAAACAAGTTTCAAGTTTTTTGGGGGTTGTTGTAGCTTTTGCCTTAAATAATTTAAGGTTCCGAATAGCTTTTGTAAGTTGAGTTTAGAAAAGCTCATAACCTTTTCAAATCAAAAATGTAAATGTCCTTATCCCCTATTCCAACATCTA
>JBAYYP010000006.1:0-65902 GCA_041672955.1 Arcobacteraceae bacterium | reverse complement strand
AGTGATGTGTTTGATTTTCTTCTTTTTATGGACAAGAGCTTCTTGGCCACATATACGACCCGATCAGTTGATGTGGTTGTGCTGGAAAATTTTAATGCCATTAGCCATAATTAATATTTTAATTACTGGCTTTGTCATGATGTTTTAGGAGATATAATGAACTTAGAAAATTTTAAAAATAGAAACACAGGAACTCAAGAGTACCTACTTGTGCAAGAAGATGATTCTCCTAAAACAGGTTGGGACGAATTTAAGCAAGTGGTTAAGCGTTCTGTTAAAACAGAGTTGTTTGGCGGGCTTAAAATTACACTCAAAATTATGAAAGAAGCATTGTTTAACGACAATATGCACACCGTTCATTACCCTGCTGAAAAGCTTCCTATTAGTCCACGATACAGAGCCGTTCATAAACTATTAGGACTTTTAGAGTCTGGTGAAAACAGATGTATAGGGTGTGGATTATGCGAAAAAATTTGTATTGCTAAGTGTATTCGAATGGAAACAAGAATCGATGAAAATTCACGAAAAGAGGTTTTAGAATATTCTATTAACTTAGGTCGTTGTATTTTTTGTGGTTATTGTGCAGATGTTTGTCCTGAACTTGCCATTGTTCACGGAGGAAGATATGAAAATGCCAGTGAACAACGCGCGCATTTTGGTTTAAAAGAGGATTTTTTAACGCCATTGGACAAGCTTTCAATGCAAGAAGAATATCCTGGATTTGGTGCAATTTCTCCTAATGCTGACGAGAGATTGAAAAAAACACCACTTGCGTATTAAAGGAGCTTTATGTTTGAAATAGTTGCATTTTATCTGTTCGCATTCTTAACAATAGGAATGTTTAGTATAACCGTAATGACCAACAATGCTCTGTACGCATTAAGTTCATTGGCTGCTGGTATGATATTTATTTCAGCCTTTTTCTTTTTGCTCAATGCCGACTTTTTAGGAGTGGTTCAAATCGTTGTTTACACAGGTGCTGTTATGGCTCTTTACGCGTTTGGAATGATGTTTTTTGATTCAATGGCAGAGGTGGAAGAAAAAATTGCTAATCCACGATTGAAATTTTTTCTTTCAGGAATGATTGCTCTGCTTGTGGTAGTTATTTTTGCTGCTCCTATTATTGGACAAAATGCGTTAACTGAACTTTATCCTATTCATGCAGAGTATGGAAACGTTCAAGATGTTGGATTGGTTCTGTTTACAAAATATATTGTACCTTTTGAAGTGGCTGCTGTAATGTTACTTGTGGCTATGATTGGCGGTATTATGTTAGCAGGAAAGAAAATGGACACCAATTTAACGCTTTTAAGCGAAGAAGCTATTGATGCTTTAGAAAACGCATGTGATACAAAGGAGAAAAAATGACATTGGCTTTAAATGATTATTTGATTCTTTCAACTCTAATTTTTGCCATAGGTTTAGTGGGAGTCATCCGAAGAAAGAACTTGCTGATGCTTTTTTTCTCAACTGAAATTATGCTCAATGCCGTCAATATTGGGCTTGCTGCTATTTCAAAGTTTCATGGAGATTTAACGGGGCAAATGTTTGCCTTTTTTATAATTGCCATAGCTGCTAGTGAAGTTGCGGTTGGGCTTGGATTGTTGATTCTTTTATATAAAAGAAAAGGTTCAATCAACCTTGATTCAATTGTAAGTATGAAAGGCTAATAATGGAAAAATATTTATACATAGCACTTTTTGCACCACTTATAGGTTCACTTATTGCAGGACTTTTTGCCAATACCCCTAAAAAACTCTTTACAGGAGTTATTACATCTGTTCTTTTAGGCGTATCAATGATTGCATCACTGAATCTTCTTTTTCACATTTTTACAACAGGAGAGAGTGTTCACGTGCGAATGCTCGATTGGATAGTTATTGGAAATGTGGATATTCCTTTTGGTTTTGTAGTAGATGCGGTTAGTGCAACTATGATGTGTGTGGTAACGATTGTTTCTACGATGGTACACATTCACTCTATTGGATATATGGACCACGATAAAAGTTTTAACCGATTTTTTGCCTACTTAAGTGCATTTGTTTTCTCAATGATGATTTTAATTATGTCAGATAACTTTGCAGGATTGTTTATTGGTTGGGAAGGCGTAGGACTATGTTCATGGCTTTTAATTGGGTTTTGGTACCATAAAGAAGATGTTCCTAAAAGCAGCGATGTGTATAACTCACCTTACTCAACACTTTCTCCTTACTCATCAGTATCACCTGGTTTTGCTGCAAATGAAGCGTTTATTATGAACCGAGTTGCAGACTTAGGAATGTTAATTGGTATTTTCTTTATCTATTGGAATATAGGTTCGCTTCAATACGATGTTGTTTTTGCTAATATTGGCGACTTGTCACACGGATTAATTATAACCATTGCAGTGTTCTTATTCATAGGAGCCATGGGAAAATCGGCACAATTTCCGTTTAACCAATGGTTGGCAAACGCAATGGAGGGACCAACTCCCGTTTCAGCACTAATACACGCAGCAACTATGGTAACAGCAGGGGTTTATTTACTGATTCGTGCCAATGAAATTTTTACAGTAGTCCCTGAAGTGGGTTATTTTATTGCATCACTTGGAGCTTTTGTAGCTATTTTTGCAGCTTCTCAAGCGTTAGTTGCTACTAATATTAAAAAAATCATTGCCTTTTCAACGCTTTCACAACTGGGCTATATGTTTGTAGCAGCAGGGTTAGGTGCATATTGGGTCGCACTGTTTCACCTAGCTACTCACGCATTTTTTAAATCGGTTCTGTTTTTAGGAGCAGGAAATGTAATGCATGCTACGAACAATGAAATTAATATTAAAAATATGGGTGGGCTTCATAAGCATATGAAATCTACTTCAATTATTATGACCATTGCTTCAGTTGCACTTGCAGGAATTTTCCCACTATCTGGGTTTTTCTCAAAAGATCTTATCTTAGAAGTGGCATTTGGACATCATGCGTATATTATTTGGGGAGTTTTATGGATAACTGCAGGTTTAACTGCATTTTACTCATTTAGACTAATTATGTATGTATTTCACGGAGAAGAGAACTTCAAAAAATTTGGTTATCACCCACACGAAACCTATCCATTTGTAATTGCTGCGATGACACCATTGGCTGTTTTAGCAATTATTGCAGGCTGGTTTCAAGCACCGTTTGTAGAGATGATTACAAAAGTATTACCAGAGCTTGAAATTCATGTTTCAAATACAGCTCTTTACACACTTATTGCAGTTACAACAGCTATTGCACTAGGTGGCATTGCTTTTGCGGTATTTAAACATAAAAAAGATGGTACATATTTTAGCCAAGCGTTACAAAATGGGTTTTTATATAAACTGCTTGCAAATCAGTACTATATGCCTCACTTTTTAGAAAATGTAATTCATAAACCCTATTTGGCAATGAGCCAATTTGCATGGAAAGAGATAGATTTAAAAGTGGTTGATACAACAGTAGATGGGATTGCTAAAATGGTCTACAAAACAGGAGAAGAGAGCAGACCTATTCAGTCTGGAAATTTATCAAAAGCACTTACGCTAATGGTTATTGGGTTAACTGTACTATTAGTTGTGGGTATCTTTTTTGGTTTAGCGAAGTAAGGGGAATAAATGGAATACATTTTATCGATTTTAATATTTTTTCCAGCCGTTGCAGCACTTATTGGGTTTTTAGTACATAAAGACTCAATTAGAGCCTATGCAATTACTGTGAGTGCAATTGAATTTCTTTTAAGCATTGGCTTATGGATACTCTTTGATAACGACAATGCAGGAATGCAATTTATGGAGATGTTGCCAATTATTCCTTCGTACGGAATTAATTATTTAGTAGCAGTTGATGGTATATCTCTGTTTTTGGTCATACTAACAACATTTATGACTATGATTTCTTTAATTGGGTTAACAGAAAAAAGAGACTTAAAAAACTTAGTTATTTCAGTTCTATTTTTAGAAATGACAATGGTTGCAGTTTTTTTATGCATGAATGCCATTGTGTTTTACCTATTTTGGGAACTTTCACTTGTTCCAATGCTTTATATCATTGGAGCATGGGGTGGAAATTTAAGAATTTATGCTTCAATAAAATTCTTTTTATACACCTTTACAGGATCACTAGTAATGCTAGTAGGTATGCTTTTCTTAGGATATGTTTACTTTCAAACAACAGGAAACTGGAGCTTTAGCCTTTTAGATTGGAATATGTTAATCTTGCCTTTTAATCTTCAAACATGGCTCTTTGTAGCGTTCTTTTTAGGATTTGCTATTAAAGTTCCAATGGTTCCTTTTCATACGTGGTTACCATACGCTCACGGACAAGCACCAACCATTGGGTCAGTAATATTAGCAGCTGTACTACTTAAAATGGGAACATATGGATTTATTCGGTTTTCCTTGCCACTGTTTCCAGATGCCACGGTTTACTTTGTAATTCCTATGGCCATTTTAGCGCTTATTGCTATTATTTACACCGCCATGGTGGCATATGCACAAGAAGATATGAAACAAGTAATTGCGTATTCTTCAGTTTCGCATATGGGAGTTATTATTTTAGGAACTTTTGCTTTAAATGTAGAAGGAATTGGTGGGTCAATCTTTTTAATGATTTCACACGGGATTGTTTCAGGCGCACTGTTTATGTTAGTAGGAGTTTTATATGACAGAAGACATACTAAACTCATTGCAGATTTTGGCGGATTAGCCAAAGTCATGCCAAACTACGCCACTATTTTTGCAGTAATGCTTATGGCTTCAGTTGGACTTCCTTTAACTATTGGGTTTGTTGGTGAATTTTTATCACTCTTAGGATTTTTCAAGACATCCCCTTTATTAACGCTTCTTGCAGGATTAACAATTATTTTAGGGGCTGTGTATATGTTAGTAATGTATAAAAAAGTATTTTTTGGACCATTAAATAACCCTAAAAATGAGAAACTTATAGATGTAAAAGGGCGAGAACTTGTAGCTCTTATTCCGTTGGTTGCTTTAGTAGTAATTTTGGGGATTTTCCCAAAACCAATTTTAGAACCTGTCAATAAGTCGGTTACGCAGTTGGTTGAAATTATGCAACTAAAAGCGGTCAATGAAACAACTAAAGCTAAACTCTTAAACGTTAACAGCATTGGGGAGGTGAAATAATGATACCGCCAATTAATATTGACTTAGAAAGTCTAAACTTTATATCGATTGTTCCAATGCTAATTGCTATCTTTGGAGCATTGACTATTTTATGTATTGATCTGTTTACTAAAAAACTAGATAAATCGTTTTATATTATGATTGCCATTTTATTTTTGGTGATAGATTTTGGTGTTTTATACGGATACAACGGTGCCACAAGAGGGTTTTTTGACCTCTTATTAATTGATGGAATTTCGCTTTTATCGCAGTTTATTATTATTGGGGCAACTATTTTGTTTTTATTGTTGTCGTTAAATAAACTTAGATTTCACGATACCTCATATCCTGAATACTACGCCTTATACCTATTTATGGTAGCTGGTTTTCAGTTTATGGTGAGTTCAGATTCACTTATTTTAATCTTTGTAGGACTAGAAACGGCTTCAATGGCACTGTATGTAATGATTGCTTTACACAATAAAGATAAATCACTTGAAGCTGCCATTAAATATTTTACTATGGGAGCATTAGCAACGGCATTTTTTGCCTTTGGTTCAATGATTTTTTATGCCTTAACAGGAAGCGTAGAGTTAGGAGTTATTTCTGAAGTCTTAACAGAATCAGGGTTTGATAACTATCCTATCATTCTTGTAGGGGTAGTTTTTATGATTGCAGCGTTAGGGTTTAAGATTTCTCTTTTTCCTTTTCATACGTGGGTTGCCGATGTTTACGAAGGCTCAACCGCTTCACTAGCTGGGTTTATGTCAGTAGTTCCAAAAATTGCAGCGTTTGTTGTAGCGTTAAGATTTTTCACTATTTTCATTACTTCCGAAGATACCGTGGTTCAACTAATGCTATACGGTATTGCTGTGTTAACAATGACGATACCTAATATTATTGCATTGCTGCAAACGGATATTAAACGAATGTTGGCATTCTCTTCTATTTCACACGCAGGGTTTGTGATGGTAGCAATTTTATTAGGAACTACTCAAGGAACAACTGCACTTTTCTTATATTGGATTTTGTTTTTAGTAACAAACTTAGGTGGGTTTGCAATGTTGTGGATGAACAGAACGAAAGAAGAAGGTTCTTTTAGCAGTGATCATGAGTTAGTGAAATATTCAGGACTTATTAAAACATCACCCATAGCTGCTTCAATGATGGGGTTATTTTTACTCTCCCTTGCAGGGGTTCCTCCGTTTGCACTTTTTTGGGGTAAGATGTATTTAATCAGCAGTGCTGTAAATGCTGGGTTTATTGTATTGGCATTAATTATGGCACTTAACTCTGCTATTGCTGCATACTATTACTTAAAACCTATTGTGTATATGTTCTTAAAAGAACCACTAGAAGAAGGAAAAGTAAGCTATTTAAGCAATGCTACAACACCTATTAAAGCTGTTATTGGCTTTTGTGCAGTTGCTATGATTATCTCTATTTTCTTAATTGAACCTCTTTTGGAGATTATCTCATACTATGTACAAATCTCAGGCTACTAAAAGACCACTTTTAAAGTGGCTTTTAGCCTTTTTGTGATTTTATAAGAAATATAATATTTTTTGATAAAATAAAGTTTATGAAAGAACAAAACAATAATCCAACAAACGAACAAACAAGCACTATAAAAAGGTTCTCTTTTTCTTCAATATTAGTCGTATTAGCTGTTTTATTGCTAATTTTTTTTATAGTTACTGAACAAAAAACGTTTATAGAAAAAATAGAACGTGAAAAACTAATTAAAGAAGAAGCACTAAAAGAAGAAAAATATAAAAAAGAGCTAATTGAAAGCATGGGTGTTTCCGAAAAGAAAACCAATTTTTTAAAAAGTATAGTTCCCTCTTTAGATGAAGTCTATGAAGAGGAGATACGCTATTTTAATGACATCAAAACATTAGTTAAAGAAAACCCCGATAACACTATTTTAGAAAACCTTCGTGAAGAGTACAAAGCAAAAGATAATTTAGAGTTGCTAATGGCACTTAAACCTCACCCAAAGTCAATTACATTAGCACAAGCTGCCATGGAGAGTGCGTGGGGAGAATCACGCTTTTTTAAAGAAGCCAATAACCTTTTTGGAGTGTGGTCGTATAATAAAAAAGAGCCTAGGATTGCCGCTTCTTCTTTACGAGGTGAAAAAACCATTTGGCTAAAAAAATATGCGTCTGTTAAAGATGCTATTAAAGATTACTATAAAATGCTTTCAAGAAGTTGGGCATTTAAAGAGTTTCGAGCGTTAAATTATGAAAAAAAGAATCAAAACCCCTATTTATTAGTAAAAAAACTTCAGAAATATTCAGAAAAAAGAGAAGTGTATACCAAAGAACTCTCTTCTATGATTAACTATAATAAATTTACAATATTTGATGAAGTCTATTATGAAAGACCTAAAACAGCTGCTCCAAAAAAAGAGTTTCTTTTAGAGCAAGATATATATGTTCAAGATGACACGCCAAAAATTATTCAAACGCAAGAGTTGGAAATAGAAAATCAAGAGAACTTAAAAAATATAAACAATTTAGAAATTACAGAAAAGAAGGAAGAAAATTGAGAACTATAAGTGTAGCCCATTCACCCGATGCCGATGATATTTTTATGTATTATGCCATTAAGTTTGGCTGGGTAAATCCCAATGAAGCCAAATTTGAGAACATTGCAGCAGATATTGAAACGCTTAATCAAGCTACTATAAAAGGGGAGTACGATATTTGTGCTATTTCATTTGCGCTGTACCCTTTTGTTAAAGAGGATTACGCTTTGCTTAAAACAGCGGTAAGTTTTGGCGATGGTTATGGACCAAAATTAGTAAAGAAAAAAGGTGTTAAACTTAAGCAAAATTTTAAAGTAGCTCTTAGTGGAGAGTTTACCACCAATGCCTTATTATTTAAAATTGCTTACCCCAATGCCAGAATTACCTATATGAACTTTTTAGAAATAGAACAAGCAGTATTAGATGGGGTAGTTGATGTTGGAGTTTTAATCCATGAATCAATTTTAGCGTTTAGCGAAGAGTTAGAGGTTGAAAGAGAGCTTTGGGACATATGGCAAGAGTATGCAGGGAAAGAGCTTCCCTTGCCTTTAGGAGGTATGTGTTTAAGACGCTCAATCCCACTTCACAGTGCCATTAATTATGAGCAAACGCTAATAGATGCTGTAAAAGTAGCACATGCTAATAAAAAAGTGCTTTCAAAAATGCTAATGGAGCAAGGATTAATTCGAGTTGATGCCCCTACCTTAGATAAATATTTAGATTTATACGCTAACGATGACTCGATTGAGCTAAGTTCTTTGCAATACGATGCATTGGATAAACTCTATGAATTAGGTTATAAACACGGGTTTTATCAAAACTTAATAAAATCAAGAGATTTTTTAATTCCCAATGAGTATGTAGAAGCTCGTTCTAAATAGTACTTTGTGATAAGAAAAGGCGAATTATGAGTGAAAATTACTATAAAAGCATTGATTTTTCGAAATATACCTCTATACATATAGGTGGCGTTCATGAAGTTTTGGTGATTAATGAAATTGACGAGTATCACGATTTTCAAATCATTGGGCGAGGCAATAATCTGCTTATAAACCCAAAAACACAAACAAAATTTGCCATTTTAGGAGAAGCTTTTGACTATATCCTACAAGAAGAGAACCAACTTTTCGTAGGATGTGCCACAAGCAGTGGAAAACTCCTAACCTATACAAAAAAAAATGATATTGCCCACTTAGAATTTTTAGCCAAACTTCCTGGCAATTTAGGTGGCTTAACCAAAATGAATGCCGGATTAAAATCATGGGAAGTGTTTAATTATATTGACTGCATTAAAACTAAAAATGGCTACATAAAAAAAGAAAATATCAACTACTCCTATAGGCACACAGCCATTGAAGATATTATTTATGAAGTGGTCTTTACTGTTGAAAAAGGCTTTTCAAAAGAGCAACTTAAACTTTTCAATACCATGAGAGAGAACCAACCCCAAATGCCAAGTGCTGGAAGTTGTTTTAAAAATCCTAAAGATGACTTTGCAGGAAGGCTTATAGAAGCAGTAGGCTTAAAAGGTTACGAACTTGGAGACATGAGTTTCTCAAACGAACACGCCAACTTTTTAGTCAATAAAGGTAAAGGTACTTACGAGGAAGCTATCTATCTTATACACTTAGCTCAAAAGAGAGTCAAAGAGCAGTTTAATATTGAGCTTGAATTGGAAATTACGCTTTATTGAAAAAACAGTGATCAAGAATGATTATCTTAGGCAGTAAACTCTAATCAAAATTTTCCCATTAAGTCGTTTTAATTTAATTATGATAGAATGCACCTTCAAAATTTTAGGGGTATAATAAGGAATTTATATAGTGAAAAACTTAGTTATCGTCGAATCACCAGCAAAAGCAAAAACCATATCGAAATTTTTAGGACCTGAGTATGTGGTTATGGCATCTATGGGGCATGTTAGAGACTTGCCTAAATCAAAACTGGGATTTGACCCACAAGACAATTTCAAACCTCAATATTTAATCTCTGCAGATAAGAAAAAAGTAATTGCTGATTTAAAAAAGCACATTTCTAAAGATACAACAATCTACTTAGCGGCGGATGAGGACAGAGAGGGAGAAGCCATTGCGTGGCACTTAATTCCTGCATTAAAAATTGAAAAAAACCCTTTAAAACGAATTGTATTTCATGAGATTACTAAAAATGCTATTTTAGAAGCGTTAGCAAACCCACGAGAAGTGAACCAAGATTTAGTCGACGCTCAACAAGCAAGACGAATTTTAGACAGAGCAGTAGGGTATGAACTCTCTCCCTTACTTTGGAAAAAAGTACGATATGGTCTAAGTGCTGGTCGTGTTCAAAGTGTTGCTGTTAAAATTATAGTTGACAGAGAAAATGAGATACGAGCTTTTATTCCTGAAGAGTTTTGGAAAATAAAAAGTGATTTTATTAACCCTGAACTTAAAGCTGAATTGGCAAAAATCAATGGAAAAGTTAAAAAAATTGCCAATGAAGAAGAAGCACTCGCTCTTGAAGCTTCTATTAATGCAGGCAATTTTGTATTAGCAGAAATTGAAGAAAAAGAGAGTAACCGTAGCCCTGCCGCTCCTTTTACTACATCAACCTTGCAACAAGAAGCCAGTAGAAAATTAGGCTATTCTGTAAAACAAACAATGATTGTTGCGCAACAACTCTATGAAGGGAATGTAGGAAATATTCCTAACCATTCAGGCGGGTTAATTACGTATATGAGAACGGATTCATTAAATCTTTCAACTATTGCAACAAGTGCTGCTAAAGAAGTGATTGAAGAAGAGTATGGAAAAGAGTATGCATTAAGCAAACCACGATTTTATAAAAGTAAAGCCAAAGGGGCACAAGAAGCGCACGAAGCGATTCGTCCTGTTGACATGGCTCTTAAACCTTCACAAATTAAATCGTATGTAGAAAGCTCTCAATATAGATTGTATTCACTTATTTGGAAACGAACTATTGCTACACAAATGGCAACGGCAAAAATTGCTAATACTACGTATAAAATTGCAGCAGGCAAAAATAAAGAGTTGGAATTTCAAGCCAAGGGTCAAAGAATTATTTTTGCAGGATTTATGAAAGCCTACACCGAAGGAAGTGATAATCCTGAAAATGCACTTGATAGCAGTGAAAAAATCTTACCCAATATTGAAGAGGGAACGGTTTTAGAGCTTGAGCATTTGGAGTGTGAGCAAAACTTTACTAAACCACCTGCTAGATATACAGAAGCATCATTGGTTAAAAAGTTAGAGTCTGAAGGCATAGGGCGACCATCGACCTATGCACCTACTATTTCGACTATTCAAGCAAGAGAGTATGTAGTTGGCACAGAAGATAAAAGGTTAGCTCCTACACCAACAGGTGAGGTTGTTAACAGCTTTTTAACTGACCACTTTCCAGAAATTGTTGATTTGGGATTTACCGCGCGAATAGAAGAAGAGTTTGATGAAATTGCTGAAGGAAAAATTGCGTGGGAAGAGGTTTTAAAACGATTTTACAGCGGATTTAAAAAAAGTATTGATGAAAAAGAAGAGAGTATTGAAAGAAGTGATTATGCTCAAATACGAGAAGTAGGAATTGACCCAAAATCTGGCAAACCAGTAAGTGCAAGAGTTGGGCGGTTTGGTCCTTATGTGCAAATTGGCACTAAAGAAGATGAAGAGAAACCAAAATTTGTAGCTATTCCTAAAGAGTTAAATATGGATACTATTACTCTTGACCAAGCACTATTTTTGTTTACTTTACCAAGAGTAGTGGGTTTAAACAGTGAAGCAGAAGAGGTCAAAGCCAATATTGGAAGATTTGGTCCTTACTTACAAGTTAAAACTAAGTTCTATTCATTAAAAACAGATGACCCTTACACTATTGAACTTCCTCGTGCTTTAGAGGTCATTGTGCAATTGGATGAAGCAAAAGCAAAAGCGACTATTAAAGAGTTTGAAAAAGAGAAAATTCAAGTTTTAATTGGACAATATGGACCATATGTCAAACAAGGGCGAAAAAACTACAAAATTCCTAAAGGAGTTGAAGCGGAAAGCTTAACGCTTGAACAGTGTTTAGAAATTATTGAAAAAGATGCTAAAAATCCAAAAAGATCAGCAGGAAGAAAAACAGCAACTAAAACTGTAAAGAAAGCTGCAGCACCTAAAAAAACAACACCTAAAAGTACATCTAAAACTGCCACAAAAACTGCCACAAAGAGTGCAGCTAGTAAAAAATAGATGAAAATAGGAATTTTATCGGACAGCCATTTAAAAATTCAATATACACAAGAGTGTATTGAATTTTTAAAATCTCTTGAAGCTCAATATCTCATTCACGCAGGTGATCTTTGCCATGAAGATAATTTAAAAGCATTAAAGAACTCTTCTTTGCCTTATGTGGCTGTTTTTGGAAACAATGACAACCACTTATTATCTTACTCCCAAACCTATAATATTTATAAAGAGCCCTATTATTTTAAAATAAAAGAGGTGAGCTTCAAACTAATGCACTTACCTATGTATTTAAATGGCGATACTGATGTAGTTATTTTTGGGCATACTCATATTTTTGAAGCAGATTATAAAAATGAAACCTTGTTTTTAAACCCTGGAGAAATATGTGCCAGAGAGAAACCTCAAATTGAGTGCGTACTTTTGGAAATAACGCCAAAAGAGTATATAATACAGTACTATTTTAAAAACATAAATGATAAAAGTTTTACTAAAAAAGAGATACGATATGAAAGAAAATAAAAAAATATATTTTTGTGCCATTTGCAATATTGAGAGTGGTACTTGCAATGAAGATTGTAAGTTTTGTACCCAAAGTGTTCGTTATAAAGCAGATATACAAAGATACAAACGAAAAGAGATTGAGCAAATAGTAAGTGAAGCTAAACGAGCAAAAGCTAATAAAGCCGTAGGATTTTGTTTAGTAACAGCAGGAAAAGGGCTTGATGACAAACGATTAGAATTTGTGTGTGAAGCAGCAAGGGCTGTTAAAAAAGAGAAGTTAGATTTAAAACTAATAGCTTGTAATGGAACAGCAACATTAAAACAACTTATTGCTTTAAAAGAAGCAGGTGTTGATAATTATAACCACAACCTTGAGACTTCACGCAACTTTTACAGCCAAATTTGTACCACCCATGATTGGGACGAACGCTATCAAACGCTTTTAAATGCCAAAGAAGCTGGGCTTAAATTGGTGTGTGGCGGTATTTTTGGTTTAGGAGAGACACAAGAAGACAGAGTCTCAATGCTAGAAGCCATTGCCTCACTTGACCCTATGACAGTACCCATTAACTTTTTCCACCCCAATGAGGCGTTGCCGCTTGTTAAAAACTCTATTAACAAAGAAGAAGCGTTTAAGCTTATAGAACTAGCCCGTGAAATGATTCCAAATGCGCATAAGATTATGATAGCAGGTGGACGAGGCGCTATGTTTGGAGAAGAGGAATACGATGTTTTCAAACACGGAGCAAACTCAATTGTTATTGGGGATTATTTAACAACTACGGGTAAAACTCCAGAAGATGAAATTCAAGCTATTGTAGATGCAGGATATGAAATTGCCCAAGAGTGCGATAGGAAATGAATAATTAATAGTGAATAATGAATAATTCACTATTCACTAATTTATTTAAGTCCAGACTCTTCGAAAACTATGGTAACTACGTCATCATTGTAGGTAACTTTGTAATCTTTTGGACTAGCTGGAAGTTGTATGGCTACTCTGAAGAATTTTTCTTCTTTATGGTTACCAACTACTAGTTTGGTAAAGTATTGAGAGTTTAAATCTTTTCGTATAGTATAAAAAGAGGTTGTGGCTCTAAAGTCTAGAATCATTTTATTCTCTTCGTTTAAATCAAATTTTTGAAACACTTCATATTTAGATTTTATCTCTAATTTCTTACCTTCAAAACTTACTTCAACTCCTGGAAGAATAGCAATAACGGCTTGTTTAGTGTGCATTTGATCACGTAAAGGAACATAGACTAAGTTTGCATCGGGCACTTTTGGTTTGGCTTTTTCTTTTGGCTTCACTACCACTTTTTTAGGTTCTACTTTGGGAGTTTCAACTACAACTGGAGACATTTGCTCATATTGCGATGGGTCTTTTTCTTGAAATTCTGCAGGAAAATCTTCTTCTATTTCCATCATTCTTGCAAGCTCTTCATCGTAGGTTTTTGTGGGTTCAAAAGGGTTATCTCTTGCACTTAAGTTGGGGGTTGAAATAACCAGTAAGGTTAATATTAAATAAAAAAATTTCATTCTTCAGGCTCCAAGTTTTTTAATTCAAAATACTCTTTTTGCAATCGCGCGTTTTCCAGTTGGAATCTTGTTATTTCGTTGTTCAAGTAGTTTTGTTTACTTTTTAAAGAAGAGTAAACTTCATACGAGTTCGTTCCAAATAATAAAGTTGCCACATGTAAACTCAAAAATACAGTCATTACAACTAATAAAGCAGCAATGACAGTAAATTTTTTTTTGCTCATTATTTAGAGAAAGGTTGTTTTCCTAAATATTCACTGTACGCAATTTCTGCACCAATTTCAAGTAAACGGTTGTATTTAGCAATTCTATCACTTCTTGCAGTACTTCCTGTTTTAATTTGACCACAATTAAGTGCCACAGCAAAATCTGCAATAAATGCATCTTCACTTTCACCACTTCGGTGACTCATAACACAATTATAGTTATTACGTTGTGCTAATCGAATGGTTTGCATAGTTTCACTAATAGTTCCAATTTGGTTGGGCTTAATTAAAATAGAGTTAGCAATTTTTTTAGAAATTCCTTCTGCTAAAATTGAAGCATTGGTTACAAATAAATCATCACCAACGAGTTGAATTTTTTCGCCTAAGACATCTGTTATAATTTTCCATCCGTCCCAGTCATCTTCACCTAATCCATCTTCAATTGAAACAATAGGGTATTTAGAACATAAATTGGCATAATATGCAACTAATTCTTTAGAAGTTAGCTCTTTATTCTCTGATTTTAAAACATATAAGCCTTTTTCATTTTGAAGTTCACTAGCTGCCACATCTAAAGCTATTGCAATTTGCTCACCTGCTTTATATCCAGCTTTTTCAATGGCTTTCATAATTACAATAATTGGTTCTTCATTTGATTTTAAGTTAGGTGCAAAGCCACCTTCATCGCCAACAGCGGTACTTTCACCCATTTCATCAATAATTTTTTTCAAATGTTGATAAATTTCTGAAACGGCTCGTAAACCTTCTTTGAAATCTTCAAAACCTATAGGCATAATCATATATTCTTGAAAATCAACCGAGTTATTTGCATGTTCTCCGCCGTTAATTATATTAAACATAGGAACAGGCATTGTCATAGCATTTGCCCCACCTAAATAACGGTATAAAGGAATATTAAGTGAAGCTGCAGCAGCTCGTGCTACTGCCATTGAAACACCTAAAACAGCGTTTGCACCTAAGTTTGAGTAGTTAGCAGTGCCGTCAAGACCTTTCATAATTGCATCTATTTCCGCTTGATTGTAAGGGCTAAGTCCTAAAAGTTCATCAGCAATAGTAGAGTTAACATTTTCAATCGCTTTTAAAACGCCTTTGCCCATATAACGGCTACCGCCATCTCTTAACTCTAACGCTTCTTTTTTCCCAGTACTTGCTCCACTAGGCACTATAGCACTTTGTTTTGTGCCATCACTTAGTATAACTGTTGCTCTAACAGTTGGGTTTCCTCTTGAATCTAAAACTTCATCTGCATATATATTATCAATAAATACCACTTGCATCTCCTCGTAAGAATTATATAAAAATTTAATTATTATACATAAATTTTAATTGGTAATTGCTTTTATAACGCTAAAATTGACAATTTTAACATAAAGTGTTTTTGAAATAAAAATCCTCGGGGCAAGCCCTTTCACGCTTAACGCGTAAAACTTTTAGCCATCTTGACGATGATGCTAAAAGCGAGGTATTAAACTTCACATATCCATTTTTAACTGTCCTTGATATATCTTATTATAGGCTTTACCTTGGTTCTTTACATATTTCCTTATTATTTCTTCATTTGCATATTGTCCTACTGTATTCCCATAAAATCCACTTGTCCACAACGATCCTCCCCACAACTCTTTTTTTATATCAGGGTGTCGCTTAAATATCTCTCTTGCTGTTATACTTTTTATTATTGTTACTATTTTTGTTAGGCTTAATATTGGTACACTTTGAACTAAAAAATGTACATGATCTTCATCATTACCTATTTCTATAAAATTTATCTCATATCTACAGTTTATCTCTTTACATATCTCTTTCAATGTAACATCTACTGATTCATCAAATACTTTTTTTCTATATTTTGCTGGAAACACCAAATGGTATAAAAGTAGTGTTTTATTATGACTTTTATATATATGTTCACTTTTCATGAACTCATTATATCTTTTTTCGACCCAAGGGTCGGGGTATTAACCCTGTCTTAGAATAAAGTAAGATAAAAAGAAGAAGTATTTGAAAATGTAAAGTAGAGAGTGTTTTAGAGCAAATACGGAGAATAAAGCCCAAATTATCTTTGGGCTTTATTGTTTATTCTTCAGTTTCTTCACTCTCTTCATCTTCTATGTCACCTTGAATAATGCTATCGTTAACACCTAAAGCCTCATAAATTCTTTCTTCTATCTCTTTAGCAATTTCTGGGTTGTCTTTTAAAAATACTTTAGAGTTTTCTCTTCCTTGACCTACTTTTTTATCTTTATAGCTAAACCAAGCACCAGCTTTGTCGATAATATCTAGTTTAACCCCATAGTCAATAAGTTCACCGGTTTTAGAAATACCCTCACCAAACATAATATCAAACTCTGCTTGCTTGAATGGAGGTGCAACTTTATTTTTAACCACTTTTACTTTAACTCGGTTTCCAATAGAGTTTTCACCTTGTTTAAGTGTAGCAATTCTTCGAATATCAAGCCTTATTGAGCAGTAAAATTTAAGTGCATTTCCACCTGTTGTAGTTTCAGGGCTTCCGTATCCTGTCATACCAATTTTCATACGAATTTGGTTAATAAAAATAACCGTACAGTTCATTTTACTTAAAAGCCCTGTAATTTTTCGAAGCGCCTTACTCATAAGTCGTGCGTGAACTCCCACTTGCATGTCATCCATGTCTCCATCTATTTCTACTTTTGGAGTTAACGCAGCAACCGAATCCACAACAATTAAATCAACAGCACCACTTCTTATAACTGTTTCTAAAATTTCTAAAGCTTGCTCACCATAATCAGGTTGAGAAACCAGCAAGTTGTCAATATCTACACCTAAATTTTTAGCGTAAACTGTGTCTAAAGCGTGTTCTGCATCTATAAACGCACATACACCTCCAGCTTTTTGAGCTTCTGCAATGGCATGAAGAGTAAGTGTAGTTTTTCCAGAACTCTCTGGCCCATAAATTTCTATTACTCTTCCTTTTGGAAATCCACCCACTCCTAAAGCAACGTCTAACCCTAAAGAGCCAGAACTAATGGCTTCTAAGGGATTAATAACTTTATCGCCCAGTCGAATAAGAGTTCCTTTTCCAAAGGCTTTGTCAATTTGTTTAATAGCAAGGTCAAGTGATTTTTTTTGATTTTCAGTCATGTTATTAGTCCTATTTATATATTTTATGTTCGTATTTTACCAGAATTTTTTAAATTACTAATTTGTATTACAAATTGCAATGTTTATTCTTTTTCTTGCTCTTTCTTTTGAATCTCTTCAATCTTTTCTATGGTTCGTATATGTGCATTCACTCGCTTTTTCATAGTGTGTTGCTTGATATGTTTTGAAAGAATTTTTATATACTTTTTATAATTTCGTGAATTGGTTTCAAAGGCGGCAAGCTTCTTTTGAATTTTGATAATATCATCAGGAATTGAACTTTTTTTATCCATATATTAGCCCTTTGTTGAGAAAAATGTTATTGCTATAGTATCTTAAAAATAGTATTTAAACAATATATTTGGTATTATATAAGAAATAAACTTACACAAACAAAGGTCACAGATGTTTGATAATAAAAATATACTCATAACAGGCGGAACAGGCAGTTTCGGTCGAAAATTCACACAGCTTTTACTTCAAAAATATACTCCTAACAAAATTATTATTTTTAGTCGTGATGAGTTAAAACAATATGAAATGGCACAAGAGTTTACCAATAAATGCATGCGTTTTTTCATAGGCGATGTAAGAGATGCAGATAGATTAAAGAAAGCGATGAAAGAGGTGGATTATGTGATTCACGCAGCTGCTTTGAAACACGTGCCCATTGCAGAGTACAACCCTATGGAGTGCATTAAAACCAACATTAATGGGGCTCAAAATGTAATAGATGCTGCATTAGAAAATAATGTTAAAAAAGTCATAGCTCTCTCAACCGACAAAGCTGCAAACCCTGTAAATTTATACGGCGCAACCAAATTAGTTTCCGATAAACTTTTTGTAGCAGCAAACAATTTAGTAGGAACTTCTGAAATTCAGTTTTCAGTGGTGCGTTATGGAAATGTTATAGGAAGTCGTGGTTCTGTAATACCATATTTTAAAAAACTTATAGACAGTGGCGAAACAACGCTTCCTATAACTGAGGAAAAGATGACTCGCTTTTTAATTACGCTGGAGCAAGGAGTTAATTTTGTATTAAAAAACTTTGAGCGAATGCAAGGTGGAGAGATATTTGTCCCTAAAATTCCTTCCATTAAAATTGTTGACTTAGCCTCGTTTATGGCACCAAATGCAAAGCAAGAAATTATAGGAATCCGCCCTGGGGAAAAGCTACATGAAATTATGTGCCCAGCAGATGATTCTCATTTAACCTACGAATTTGACGACCATTTTGTAATTGGCCCTACTATTACGTTTACAAGAAGACGAGCGTATGATAAAAATATTTTAGGAGAGACGGGCAAAAAAGTTCAACAAGGGTTTGAATATAACTCGGGAAATAATGATAAATGGTTAGAAAAAGAAGAGTTTTTAAAACTAGCTAAAGAGGATTAATGCAATTTATTCCTTACTCAAAACAAACCATCAGCGATGAAGACATTCAAAGTGTAGTAGAGACGTTAACTTCAGATTTTTTAACTACTGGTCCCAAAGTTAAAGAGTTTGAAGAAGCCATTGCTCAATTTTGTGGAGCAAAATATTGTGTGAGTGTTGCCAATGCCACCGCTGGGTTACATTTGAGCTCACTAATTTTATTAAAACCCAACGATAAGGTGTTAACCACTCCCAACTCTTTTTTAGCTACGTCCAATGCCATTTTGTATGCTCATGCCAAACCTATTTTTATAGATATTGCTGCTGATGGCAATATAGATTTAGACTTTTGTGAAGAGGCTTTAAAAAAAGACAGTACTATAAAAGCCTTGTATGGAGTTCATTTTGCAGGGAATTCTTTAAATCAAGATAAACTCAACCATTTAAAAACAACCTACAATATTAAAATATTAGAAGATTGCGCACACTCTATTGGAGCTTCTTTTAATGGCATTAAAGCAGGCAGTTGCGCTAACAGTGATATTTCTGTTTTTTCATTTCACCCCGTAAAAGGCTTGACCACAGGTGAGGGTGGGGCAGTTACCACCAATTGTAAACAGACCTATGAAAAGTTGATTGCTTTACGTTCACATGGAATGGTTGCTAGAAGTGATATAGCCCCTTGGATGTATGAAATGACCGAACTTGGATTTAACTACCGCCTAACCGATATTGCCTGTGCGTTAGGGCTTTCACAACTTAAACGCTTAAATAGTTTTTTATATCTAAGATGCTCAATTGCAAAACGATACGATGATTTTTTTACACACCACTCTTTAATAACTCCTTTACACCCATTTACGAATGAAAGTGCCTATCATTTATATGTGGTAAAAATCGCTTTTGAAAAACTGGCTATTTCAAAAAAAGAGTTTGTGCTTCAAATGCGAGAAAAAAATATTGGTTTACAGTATCACTATATTCCTATTAATCAACAACCTTACTATAAAAACTTAGGGTATGGGAATGAAGTAATGCCTGTTATGGATGAGTATTATAAAGACGCAATCTCTTTGCCTATTTACCCCAATTTAACGCAAGAAGAGCAGCAGTATGTCTGTAATTCAATATCGGAATTATTAATATGAGCAGAGCCGTTGCCATTATTCCTGCGCGTGGAGGAAGTAAACGAATTCCCAGAAAAAATATTAAAGAGTTCCATGGGCTTCCTTTAATTGCGTATTCTATTCAAACAGCAATAGCTTCTAACTTATTTGAAAAAGTAATTGTAAGCACCGATGATGAAGAGATTGCAAAAATCGCCAAACGCTATGGTGCGGAAGTTCCTTTTTTACGCCCAGTTGAGTTAAGCGATGACTTTACGGGTACGGGTGCCGTCATTGGTCACACGATTAACTTTTTAAAAGAGCAAGGCGACTCTTTTGATTTTGTTTGCACCATTTACGCCACCGCGCCTTTTTTACAAACAAAATATTTAAAAGAAGGGTTTGAAAAACTTAAAAACTCCAACGCCAGAAATGCTTTTTCTTGTACTTCTATGCCGTTTCCTATTCAAAGAACATTTAAAATTACAAACAATGAAAGATGTGAAATGTTTTGGCCTGAAAATTTTACAAAACGAAGCCAAGATTTAGAAGAAGCTTTTCAAGATGCCGGTCAATTTTATTGGACACATTTAAGTGTGCCTTCTAAAGAGATTACATTTGGAAAAGACTCTATTGCTATTGTGTTGCCCAGATATTTGGTGCAAGATATTGACACACCAGAAGATTGGAAACGCGCTGAAATAATGTATGAAGTTTTAAAACAAAGTGAATTGCTTTGATGCACAACTTATTAGAGTCTCAAACCATTGAATTTAAACAAATCTTCAAAGATGAGTATCTAAAAACCATTTGTGCTTTTGCCAACACCGACGGAGGAAGCTTATATATTGGTCTTAAAGACGATGGAAGTGTCGTGGATATATTGCAAGATATAAAAGTATTAACCGAAACGCTTCCAAATAAGATAAATAATAGGCTTGGAATTCTTGTTGATTTACAACAACACAAAGAAAAAAACAGCTTCTTTCTTGAGATAAAAGTACCTAAAACTTTTGCACCTATTTCTTATCATGGTAAATTTTACCAAAGAAGTGGAAGTAACACAATAGAGCTAAATGGAAGCAATCTTACAAATTTTTTGCTTAAAAAATATGGTAAAACTTGGGATGACATTTCTGAAGATAGATTTACACTAGAAGAGATAGATTTACAAACCATTGAGAAGTTCAAAAATTTAGCAAAAGATAGAGTGCCAGAGATAGAAAAAGAGACCAACCTAGAAGAACTGCTAAAAAAACTAAATCTTTACGATGGAGAGCATTTAAAAAGGGCGGCTGTTTTACTTTTTGGTAAAAATCCACAGCGTTACTATATTCAGTCACACTCAAAAGTGGGAAAATTTTTAAGTGAAACCGAGATACAAAGCAGTGATATTATAGAGGGTAATCTTATAGAACAAGTCGATAAAATCATGGATGTTTTAAGGCTTAAATATCTAAAAGCATATATTTCTTATGAAGGCATGCACAGAAGAGAAAAGTTAGAGTATCCCTATGAAGCACTACGAGAAGCAGTAATAAATGCGCTCATACATAGGGATTACACCAATACATCAAATCTACAGATAAAAGTATTTGATGATAAGCTTGTTATGTACAATGGAGCAACACTTAGCAGCGAAGTTCCAATTGAAAAATTTGCACAGCCGCACCAATCAAAACCTTTTAATCCTACTATGGCATCAGTGTTTTATAAGTGTGGATATATAGAAAACTGGGGAAGAGGTACTTTGGGCATTATAAACCAATGTACAGGATATGGATTACCAAAACCTACTTTTGAATACGAATGGACGGCTGTAGTTACAACATTTTATAAAGCCAATCATGCAAGTAGCGGTATAAATGAGGGAACAAATGAGGGAACAAATGAGGGAACAAATGAGGGAACAAATATTTTGTATAACTTCATACAAAGCAATCCAAATCAAAGAGTTTCTCAAATAGAAAAAGTTTTAAATATTCCTGCAAAAACATTAGAAAGATGGATAAAAAATTTAAGAGATGCAGGCAAAATAGAATTTAAAGGAAGCAAAAAAACAGGAGGGTATTATGTCAAATAATATGAGAATCGGAAATTTTGACTTAAGCACAGATGGCACTTATATTATTGCAGAACTTAGTGCCAATCATAACGGAAATCTTCAAATCGCACTTGAGACCATAAAAGCCGCCAAAGAGTGTGGAGCCAATGCCATAAAATTGCAAACCTATAGAGCCGATACCATAACGCTTGATTGTAAGAATGAGGACTTTATGATAGAAGGTGGCACACTTTGGGATGGTAAAAGTCTTTATGAACTCTACGAAGAAGCCTACACCCCATGGGAATGGCACGAAGAGTTGTTTTCATATGCCAGAAGTTTAGATATTGATATTTTTTCCTCTCCTTTTGATAAAAGTGCGGTCGATTTTTTGGAAAAATTAAACCCCAGTGCTTATAAAATTGCTTCATTTGAAATTACCGATTACGAGCTTGTCCGATACACCGCAAGTAAAGGTAAACCTATCATTATAAGCACAGGAATTGCAACTATTGATGAAATTCAAGAGGTAGTAGATATTTGCAAAAATGAGGGAAATGAAAATATTATTTTACTCAAATGCACCAGTTCTTACCCCGCACCTTTAGAAGAAGCCAACTTAAAAACTATTGCTAATATGAAAGAGACTTTTGGGGTAGAAGTGGGTTTTTCTGACCATACGTTAGGCATAACAGCACCTATTGTTGCAGTAACTTTAGGCGCAAAAGTAATAGAAAAACATTTTATACTTAACAAAAGTGTTGGAGGGCATGATTGTGAATTTTCTTTAGACAAAGTAGAGTTTGCCGCAATGGTTAAAGCCGTTCGTGAAGCTGAAAAATTAATAGGAAAAGTGGATTACAGCTTGAATGAAAAGCGAAAAAAACAACGACGCTTTTGTAGAAGTATTTATGTATGCAAAGATATTCAAAAAGGAGAAGTTTTTTCTTTAGAAAACTTAAAATCTGTTCGCCCTGGATATGGAATGCATCCGAAGTATTTGAATGAAATTTTAGGAAAAGAAGCACAAAAGAACTATGCTTTGGGAGACAGAGTTGAAGAATATTCTCCTTCGTTGTGATTCATCTTCCACGCTTGGGCTAGGGCATGTTAAGCGGTGTTTGCTTTTAGCACAGCGACTTAAAGAGCATGATGAATATCTTAATATCTCTTTTGCAACTCAAAATTTAGAGGGCAATATTAATTTAGAAATTTTAAAAGCAGGGTTTAATATTTACACGCTTAAAAGCAATAGTGTTGAAGAATTTAGCTCTTTAATTGAAGTGTTGCATTTAAAACTGTTGATTATTGATTCTTATGATATTGACCTAAATTTTGAAAAACAATTAAAAATTAAAAATTCAACATTTAAAATTTTAAGCTTTGATGATATGGTGCAACCCCATTGTGCAGATATTGTTTTAAATCATGGTATTCATGCAAAGAAGAAAGATTACGCTTTTATATTGAGTGAAACAACCAAACTGTTGTGTGGAAGTAAATATACGCTTTTACGAGATGAATTTTTTAAAAAATACAAAGATGAGGTGGTTCAAAATAGTGTTGCTATTATTTTAGGGGGAAACGATATTTTAAATTGTTCTTTTAAACTTACACAACTTCTTTTGCAAATCAATCCTAAGTATAAAATTACAATTATTACAAGCTGTGTAAATCCTCATTTAAATCAGCTAAAAAGCCTGAAAAACAGTGAACTTTTGGTTGATATAGAAAATATTGCCGAAACTTTAGCAACTAAAGAGCTTATTATTTGTGCCAGTGGTGGAACACTTTTTGAAGTTTTGGCACTGCGAAAAAAATTTATCAATCTTCAAGTAGCTTCCAATCAGCAAAAAGTGGTGGATTTTTTAAACCACAATAATATAAACACTACCATAGACGCACAACACTTAACACAAACCCTTTTAGAAGAAAAGTTGCAATATGTGTTTGAAAATGATCTGTATGAAAAACTCTCTTTGAAGTTTTCAAAAACAAAATTACCAAAAAAAATACTTAAAGCCATTTCATGAAGCTTCTCTTTAAAAATTATACTCACCTTACTCCTACGCAAAGTGCTTGCATTTTAGAGTTACGAAATTTAGAGTATATTCGTACAAATATGAAAAGTACCGAAATTATTGCATTGGAAAAGCACTTAGAATGGGTGCAAACACTTAAAAACGACACTTCAAAAGAGTATTTTGCCCTAATTTTAGATGAGGTAGTAGTAGGTTCTTGCTCTTGGATGAGAGAAGAAAACAACAAAGTTTCGTGGGGTATTTATTTTATTAATAGTATTAACCCTTTGGTTTCATCGTTAAGTGCGTATCTGTTTATTGAGTATTTGTTTGAGACTAAAAAAAACACTCATATTGAATCTTTTGTGCGAAAAGAAAACATATTGGCGTATAAATTTAATCAACATTTAGGGTTTTCCCTTTATAAAGAAGATGAGAGTTTTTTTTATTTGAATTTAACAAAAGAGCAATGGGTTCAAAGAGGTAATAACCGCTTTATAATCTCACTTAAAAAGTATTTGGGTAAAATAGAGTATGAATTTCAATAAGGAAAGAACAATGGCTGCAAGTGTAGAAACTATTATTATTGAGTGCTTAAAAGAGTTAAACGAAGAGCTTGAAAATCCTACTTTAGAAAACTGTACTGGCCAAACAAAAATCTTTGGTGGAAATGGAGTGTTAGATTCACTGGCGTTGGTTTCGTTTATAACCGATGTTGAAGAGCGTATTTCTGAAAGCTTTAATAAAGAGATTGTATTAGCCGATGAAAAAGCCATGAGTGCAAAAACTTCACCTTTTAGAAGTGTTGAAAGCTTAACTTTATATATAGAAAGCTTGTTGGAAAAGTAAAAGTATGATTTTAATTTAGGAGCAAAGCATGGAAATTTTAAAATTTGAAGAGTTAGAAAATAGACTTATACAGTATCAAAATGAGTATGTTTTGGTTGATAGAGATGTTGCTCAGCTTTATGGAGTAGAAACAAGAGATATAAATAAAGCTGTTTTAAATAACCCAGATAAATTTCCAAAAGGGTATCTGCGAGAACTGAATGATGAAGAAAAAAATGAACTGGTGGAAAAATTCCACCGGTTCAATACTCTTAAACATTCAACTGTAAATCCGAAAGTTTTTACTGAAAAAGGGTTGTATATGTTGGCAACTATTATTAAAAGTAAAGTTGCAACACATACTACTTTAAAGATTATAGAAACTTTTGCAAAAATAAAAGAACTTTCAAGAAATATAAATTCTATAATGAAAACAAAAGATATAGAACTTCAAAAAGAACTAGCCGCTAAATCAAATAGAATATTAGAAGAGATTATAGAGATAGAAGAAGATGTTTTAACAGATCATGAAGATGGCGAAGTAGTAGAAACCACCACAAAGTTTGAGTTTAACTTAGGCTTTGCAAAAGTGAGTAAAAGTATAAAAAAGATAAAGAGATAAGAGTGAATAAAGTCATAGTAATAACTGGAACTTCAAAGGGAATTGGAAAAGCAATTGCAAACTATTATTTGGAGCAAAACCATACTGTACTTGGATGTTCAAGGGGTGAGTGTTTCATAAATCACCCAAACTACAGACATTTTTCTTTAGAAGTAAGCAATGAAAAAGCAGTTGTAAGTATGATAAGAGCAGCAAAAAGAGAGTTTGGAAAAATTGATCTGCTTATCAATAACGCTGGAATGGCCTCCATGAATCACCTAATAACTACTTCAGTGCAAAGTGTTGAAAAACTTTTTAACACCAATTTTTTAGGCACTTTTCTTTTTATAAGAGAAGTTTCAAAAGTAATGATGAAGCACAAAAAAGGGCAAATTGTAAATTTCAGCACCATTGCAACGCCTTTAAAACTAGAGGGCGAAGCCATTTACGCAGCAAGTAAAGCAGCAGTAGAAAACCTTACACAAACGGCTTCTAAAGAGTTAGCACCTTTTAATATTACAGTTAATGCCATAGGACCAACGCCCATACAAACAGATTTAATAAAAGCTGTTCCAAAAAATAAAATAGAAGAACTTCTAAACAAGCAAACCATCAAGCGTTTTGGAACATTTGAAGATATTATAAATGTGATTGAGTTTTTTACAGATGATAAAAGCCATTTTATTACAGGGCAAATTGTCTATTTGGGGGGAGTAACACGCTAATGAATGCCTTTTTAGAAAACTTTTCCAACTTTAAAACAGTAAATGCTTTGGTTGATAATGGTACTTCATTTACCTATGAACAACTTTATGCACAAATTAAAAAAGTAAAAAAAGAGTTAGAAAAGCAAATACCTCAAAAAAGTGTGGTGGCTATTTTAGGCGATTATTCGTTTGAAACCATTGCACTGTTTTTTGCTTTATTTGAAAATAGAAATATTATTGTGCCCATTACTTCAACTGTAAAAAGTGTTCAAGATGAGTATATAAAAGAGTCTTTTTGCCAGTATGTGGTTAAATTTGAAGGTTCAACTATGCAAGTTCAACATATTGAAAATAGAAGCAACCATACTATGCTAGAAAGTTTGCAAGAAAACAATCAAGCAGGTTTAGTGCTTTTTTCAAGTGGAAGCACAGGAAAACCAAAAGCCATGATTCACAATCTTGATACGCTTCTTGATTCATACAAAAATAAACGCCCAAAAGCCATGAATATGCTGGTGTTTTTAATGTTTGACCATATTGGAGGTTTAAACACGCTCTTTAATTCTTTGAGCATGGGCGCTTGTTTGATTATTCCAAAAAACAAAGAACCTAAAACTATTTGTGAACTTATTCAAAAATACAAAATTATGGTGCTTCCAAGTAGCCCAACTTTTTTAAACCTAATATTAATTTCAGGCGAAAATAAAAACTACGATTTAAGTGCATTGCGTATGATTACTTACGGCACAGAAACCATGCCAGAATCTTTACTTAGACGCTTAAAAGAGCAGTTTCCTAAAGTTAAATTCTTGCAAACTTTTGGAACAAGTGAAACGGGCATTAGCACAACCTCTTCAAAATCTTCAGAGTCGTTATATATGAAACTCGAAGATGCCAATTGTGAATATAAAATAGTAGAAAATGAGTTGTGGCTAAGAAGTAAAACTCAAGTTTTAGGCTACTTAAACGCTTCAATGGAAAGTTTTACAAGTGACGGTTGGTTTAAAACAGGCGATTTGGTTGAAACATTAGAAGATGGGTATGTAAAAATTATAGGAAGAAGCAAAGAAGTTATAAATGTGGGTGGGCAAAAAGTGCTACCTGCAGAAGTAGAGTCTGTTCTTTTAAGTATGCCTGAGATTGCTGATTGCATGGTGTATGGTTTGAATAATGCCATTACAGGGCAAACTGTGGTGTGCGATGTTGTATTGCGTAATAGTGATGAAAACATAAAAAAGAGTATTCGTCTGTTTTGTAAAGATAAACTGGATGGCTTTAAAATTCCTACAAAAGTTAATGTGGTTGAGAAAACTAATTATAGTGACAGATTTAAGAAGATGAGAATAAAGTAAATATGAAAAAAATTTGTACGGTTGTTGTTACTTATAACAGATACGAACTTTTAAAAGAGTGTTTGGATGCATTGCTAAATCAACACTATTTTACAGATATTTTAATAGTTGATAATGCTTCAACTGATGGTACAAATAAAAAAATTATAGAAGATGGATATTTAGAATATAAAAATATTATATATGAAAGATTAGATGAAAACAGAGGTGGAGCTGGAGGTTTTCATTTTGGGGTGAAATATGCACTTGAAAATAAATATGACTATGTTTGGCTTATGGATGACGATGCAGAACCTGCATTAAATGCTTTAAAATTACTCGTAGAAAACCTTAATGATGAAAAATACAGTGCATATGCACCCAAAACTTTAATTGGAACAAAAGAAGAGAATACTCTTTCAACTTTTGGACACAGAGGAGTTTTTGACTATATCAACTGTTTGCCTTCTTTTCAAAAGTCAATAGATTTAAAAGAGTATGAAAAAAAGACCACCGAAATAGAAATGGCTTCATTTGTAGGAATTTTTATCCCAATATCTTCAATAAAAAAAATAGGACTACCAGAAAAAAGATTTTTTATTCATCATGATGACAGTGAATATAGCTTAAGGCTTGTAACTTTAGGTAAAATATTAATGATAAACGAGAGTGAAATTTATCATAAAGAAAAACGACAAGAAGAGAAATGCGAACGAAGCTTTTTATGGTTTAAAAAAAACAGAATACACTTTAATAAACTGTGGTTAAAATACTTTGGGTTAAGAAACTCTATTTTTATAGCTTTAAAGTATGGGAAAGGGCGTAGAAAATATTTTTTAGCAAGTAAACTCTATTTTGGTTTAGTAAAAGATATTGTTTTGTATGATGATAAAAAATGGGTACGACTGGTTTTTGCTTCAAACTCTTTTTTTGACGGACTTAGAGGTCATTTTGATAATGAGAAACCAACTAAAATATTAAAAGGCAAATAATGATTGACTATATAATTGTGGGTGCTGGATTAGCTGGATGTGTAATGGCTGAAAGAATTGCAAATAAACTTGATAAAAAAGTACTGATAATAGAAAAACAAAATCACATAGGTGGAAATTGTTTTGATTTTAAAGATGAAAATAATATTTTAATTCATAAATATGGACCACATTTGTTTCATACAAATAACAAAGAGGTTGTTGATTATTTATCACAATTTACTTCTTGGGATATTTATAATCATGAAGTATTATGCTTTATTGATGGTAAAAAAGTCTCTATTCCTTTTAATTTCAATACCTTATATGAAGTGTTCCCAGAAGAAAAAGCAAGAATTTTAGAAAAAAAATTATTAGAAAAGTTTGAATATAACTCTAAAATACCAATTTTAGAGCTTAAAAAAGCAGAAGATAAAGATTTGGCATTTTTGGCTGATTTTATTTATGAAAAGATATTTGTAAACTACACAGCAAAACAGTGGGGAATGAAACCAGAAGAATTAGACAGTGCGGTAACTGCTAGAGTTCCTATTTTTATAGGAAAAGATAATAGATATTTTAATGATAAATATCAAATGCTTCCAAAAAATGGCTATACAAAAATGATAGAAAAAATGTTAAATCATAAAAATATAAAAATTATGACCAATACAGATTTTAAAGAAGTTTGTAGTTTTAAAGAAAATGAGTTTTATTTGTTTGATAAAGAGTTTGAAGGAAAAGTAATTTATACAGGTCAAATTGATGAGCTTTTTGAGTATAAGTTTGGCAAACTTCCCTATAGAAGTGTAGATATGCAGTTTGAAACAATAGACAAAGAGTTTTATCAAGAAAAAGCAACTGTAAATTACCCAAATGATTATGATTTCACACGAATAACAGAGTTTAAGCATATACATCCAACAAAAAGTGATAAAACAACTATTTTAAAAGAGTATCCACAAGAGTATGAAATAGGAATGAATACGCCTTATTATCCAATATTTACACAAGAGAATCAGGCTAAATACAACTTGTATTTGCAGTACGCTTCAAAATTTAATAATTTAATATTAGTTGGAAGACTTGCAGAATATAAATATTATGACATGGATGATATTGTTGAAAGAGCATTAGAAGTTTTTGAAAAGAATGCGGTGTGAATATATTAATCACAGGTGGAGCTGGTTATATTGGAAGTCATGTTGCTAAACAACTTTTAGAAACAAGTAACTGCAACTTAACTATTTTAGACAACTTATCAACAGGTCATTTGCAAACCATTGAAACTTTAAAAACTATTCGAGAGTTTGATTTTATCCAACTTGATTTAAAGGAATTTGATAAAGTAAATGAGTTTTTAAAACACAAACAATTTTGCACCATCATCCATTTTGCTGCAAGCAGTATTGTTTCAGAATCCATGCAAAATCCTTTAAAATATTATATGAATAATACAGTTAATACAACAAATTTAATCAAATGTGCAAGCGAACATGGTATAAAGAAATTTATATTTTCTTCCACTGCTGCTGTATATGGTGAGCCTAAAGATAATATTAATATTGATGAAACGCTTGAAACAAATCCCATTAATCCTTATGGAATGAGTAAGTTAATGAGTGAAAAAGTTCTTCAAGATACAGCACTTGTAAATCCAAATTTTAAATATATTATTTTTAGATATTTTAATGTTGCAGGAGCAGATATGTTTTATAAAAATAATGTACTTTCTCCAAGAATTGGAGAGTTGCATGAACCTGAAACTCATTTAATCCCATTAGTTGCTAAAACAGCTTTAAATAAAAGAGAAACTATGACCATATATGGAGATGATTTTAATACAGCAGATGGAAGTTGTATAAGAGATTATATCCATGTAGAAGATCTTGCAAATGCACATATTCAAGCAATTGAATATCTTAATTTCAATGAAAGTGATATTTTTAATTTAGGCTATGGAAAAGGTTATAGTGTAAAAGAAGTTGTAGAAGCTATGAAAAATGCAACTAACACAGATTTTCAAGTAAAACAAGCAGCAAGAAGAGAAGGAGATCCTGCTTTTCTTGTGGCAGATAATGATAAAATTTTAGATAAAATGAATTGGAAACCAAAGTTTGATAACTTGGGACTAATTTGTAAAAGTGCTTTTGAGTGGGAGAAAAATATATGAGTTTAGAAAAGACTTTTTTTAATGAATTTAAAAAGTATGTAAACGACTTTCATAGTTTGCATAATGTGTCAATATTTGGTGCGGGAAGTTATGGCATAAAAGTTTATGAATTGCTTACTAAACAAGGGTTTAATATTGAAAACTTTTTTGATAACAATGAAAAATTATGGGATACTGAAATTTATGGTAAAAAAGTATTAAATCCTTCTAAAATGAGTGGTGATATACCAATAGTTGTTGCTTCTAGTTGGAGCAAAGAGATAGTAAAGCAATTAAAAAAAAATAAAAACTTCAAAGGTGAAATTTATTTATCAGATCCTTGGGGTATGTTTTGTGATACATCAATTTCAGATGAAGATATAAAACAATTAGAGTTTTTTTATAATAAATTAGAAGATACAGAGTCAAAAGAAGTATTAATCAATGTTTTAAAATCAAGAATGTGTATAGAAGAGTTCAATAATGTACAATATGAACAATATTTTCACCCTATTGTGCATGCCAAAAATAACGATATAATCATTGATGGTGGGGCTTTTATTGGAGATACTATTGAAGCTTTAAATAAAGATGAAACGCTAAATAATATAGAAATATACTCTTTTGAACCAGAAGAGAAACATTTTTTACTATTGCAAGATGAAGCCAAAAATTCAAGACATAAATGCTTTCCTGTAAAATTGGGTTTATATAATGAAGAGACTACTTTAAATTTTTTTTCTGATGAACAAGTATCTGGCATGTGTATGGTTGCAGAAAATGGAAATATTATAATACATACAACTTCTATTGATATCTATTGCAATGAACATAAAATAATCCCTTCATATATAAAACTAGATATAGAAGGAGCAGAAAAAGAAGCTTTAATTGGAGCCAAAAATACAATTAAAAAACATAAACCAAAACTAGCAATTTGTATATATCATAAGTATAAAGACTTATGGGAATTGCCTTACTTGGTAAACGAAATTTCTAGTGAATATAAATTTTATTTAGGGCATCATATGGATTATTGGTTTGAAACGATTTTGTATGCTTATCCAGTGGAGAAGTAATATGAAAGATTTAGGAATAGTAATTTGTAATTTTAATAAAGTTGATTATCTGAAAGGTTGTTTAGAAACTCTATATAAATCAAACTTTGAGAATTTAACTTATGATGTGGTAGTTGTGGATAATGCTTCAACTGATGGAAGTCCCGATTTTATAAAAGAAAATTATCCACAAATTATACTTTTAGAAAATGAAACAAATAGTGGTGGTTCTGGTGGTTTTGATAGAGGGATAAGATATTCTATACAAGAAGAGTACAGCTATGTAGTATTGCTAGATAATGATATTTTACTTGAAGAAAATACAATTCTAAACCTTTTTAAATATATAAAAACAAATCCAAAAGCAGGTACTGTAGGCTCAAAAATATGTACTATGGACAATAAAGATATTTTGCAAGAGTTGGGAGGTTTCATAGATTTTGAAAGCAAATTTCATTTTTATAATCCATTAAAATATCATAAAGATGATAGTTCACTACCAGATGTTGTAGTTTGTGATTATGTTCCTGCTTGTTGTATGATTACCACAAAAGAAGTTTTACAAAAAGTTGGAAGTTTTAACACAGACCATTTCATTTATTGGGACGATATGGATTGGTGTACTAGAGTTAAAAGAGCAGGTTGGGAAATTCATGCTATAAATAATTCAAGAGTATTTCATAAAATGGGTTTGCCAAATCATACAAATACTTTTTCGAGTTATTATCTTGAACGAAATAGAATATTGTTTTTTCTAAAATATTTAGAAGATGAGAAATTTGATAGGTTTCAAGAAGCTATTTGTAATTGGCTACTTCCTTTAACTTTTTTCTCAAATTTAAAAGGAAACTATGCCACTCCTAAATCTTTTTTATGTGCTATTGATGATTTGTTTATTGGAAAACTAGGTAAACAAGAGGATAGTATTTTTATAAAAGAGTCAGAGCAAAATATTTTTGAAAAATATAGTTTTCATGAAGATGATAATATAGCTATTTATATGCAAAGCAATATGATATCAAATAGAAGAGTTTATCTGTATCTAAAAAACTTTTATAAAAATATCTCAATTCATTGTGATAAAGAAAATTTAGATTTAATCAAAGCTAATTTTGATGAAAAACCAATTCCTAAAAAAGAGTTTTTTGAAAATAGTTTTAGAACTATTTTTTATGTGCAAGAACATATTTTAGATTTTAAAGAAAATGAACTTTTTGATGATAGATATATTTTTATAGATCAGTTTGTAAATGTTTCAAATCTAAGTGGAATAAAAAACTTAAATAGTCAATATGAAATGTATAAAGATATATTTAAAAATATCTATCAACCAATTATGAAGAGAAAATTAGAAGTAATAAGAAATCAATTGCAAAATGATTATAAAAAATGAGAATCTAAGATTTTAGAAAGGTTGTATTGTGAATAAAAAATATTATATTGCACCTTATTCAATAATGTCGCAAAAACTATATAAATTCTTAGAAAAAAGCTCATCTGGAATATTTTTAGGCTACATAGATAGTTCGAAAAAAGGTGACAATATACATAGGATAGATGAAATAATCTCTGGAGAATATGATTTTATTTATCTAATGTCGCCCAATTATGGTGTTGAAATTCATAAATATTTTATAAATCAAGGGATTAAAAAATCTGTTATTAAAAATTTTAATTATAAAAACGAACAATTTAAACAAGTACATTATTACACTTTACTATTTCTCGATAAAAAAAGACAAGTATCCTTTTATTTGAAAGAGAAATTACATAAAAAATTTAAATTTATATTTGAAAAAAATGATCATATCTTACTATTAGCACCCGAATTTATAGATATAAATATTAAAGCGTTCTATCTTTATGTTAAAAATCATACATCATATAAAGTAAGCATTGCTATAAGTAATCAAGAACAATGTAAATTATTTCAAGAAAAAGGATTTAATGTAATAACATATCCTTCATTCTCTTTTGTATTTAAAAGTTTACAAGCAAAATATAAAGTAATAGATCATTATCCGGTCTATCCTGAGATATTAAATAGCCTAATAAATTCTTTTATAGTTCAAATTTGGCATGGAATTCCCTTGAAAAAATTGGATAATTTATTAGGTTTTAAAGAAATAACATATGATTTAATGATTTCAACATCTGATTTTGTAACCGATTATTCTTTCTCAAAATTATTTAAGTATAAAAATATTGTAAACTCAGGATACCCTCGAAATGATCTTTTGGTCAATGGTGCCTTAGATAATAAAGAACTTATTTTTGTAGATATAGAAATATATAATTTTGTAAAAAATAGTAATAAAAAAGTAATCATTTATATGCCAACTTGGAGACCTTATTCAGATGTAGAAAATCCTATTGACTTAGATGATTTAGATGAGTTTGCAAAAGAAAATGATTTGTTATTTATCATAAAATCACATCCATTTACACACAAAGATATTATATGTAAATCATTATTCGATGAATCTAATTACTCTTTTTCAGAAAATTATAAAAATAGTCTTCTTTTTTATCCAACAACGGATGATATTTATCCTTTATTAGGACTTTCTGATTTGTTAATTACTGATTACTCTTCTATATACTTTGATTACCTATTAATAGATAAACCTATTTTATTTTTTATGTATGATAAAGATGTTTATTTAAAAGAAGATGGTGATTTTTTATTGGACTTCAACGAGTATACGCCTGGAGAAAAAGTCTTTGATTATAACTCTTTAAAAATTAGTATTTTAGATTCTCTAAAAAATGATTTGTTTAGTGAACAACGAATACAAATGAAAAAAACATTTTTCAGTCAGTTAGATGGAAATAGTAGCAAGGTTATTTTTGAAGAGATGATTAAACTATCAAATAGTTAAAATTTTTATCTAAAATAAATGCTAGATAATTATAAATAGGAGAAATAGATATGAATATTATTATTTTAGCTGCGGGAATCGGTTCAAGACTTCGACCATTAACACACACTAAACCAAAAGGGATGATCAGAGTCAATGGCATCCCAATAATAGAACACCAAATAAAAGCATATTTAAATGCAGGAATACCCATGTCTAAGATAAGTATTGCTGTTGGGTATAAATCTAAGTTTATTAATGACTTTATAAACAGTAATTATCCGGAAATTAATATTATAACAAATAAAGATTATGACAATACAAACAATATGTACTCTCTACACTTATGTTTATCTAAGCTTGATGAAGATATCACCATCGTAAGTAATGGCGATTGTGTTTATGATTATGAGATTATTAAAGAGTTTATATCTTCCAATCTACCAAATAGTGTTGCATGTGATAAAGGTTCTTTTACAGATGAAAATATGAAGGTTATTGTAGAAAATAATAAAATTCTACATATTTCTAAACAAATTGAAAAAGAAAAAGCATATGGAAACTCAATAGATTTATATAAAATTGATAAAAAATCTATTCCAAAACTAAAATCTATCATAAGCGAGATACTTACTAAAGATTTAAATCTATGGTCTGAACTTGCACTTGATCAACTGTTTGATTTTATTGATTTTTATCCTTTTGACATTCAACAAAAGAACTGGATGGAAATTGATAATTATGATGATCTTTATGATGCAGAAAAGAAATTTTCTAAATTTTCACTCAAAGATAAAAAAGCATTGATTTTTGATTTGGATGGTACTATTTATCTTGGAAATAAGCCTATTCAAGGTACGATTGATTTTATAATCAACCATTGTGATAAATATGACATCTACTATATGACAAACAATACATCAAAGAATTTACGTGACTATGTTGATAGATTAAATAAGTTAAATCTTAACACTTCTATAGAAAAAATAATTTCTCCTCTATTGCCATTGATAGATTTTTTAAAAACTAATAAAATATTTAATATTTTTTTAGTTGGCAATGAAAATCTCAAAAAATATCTTATAGAACAGATTCCAAATATTACCTTTACTGATGATGAGCGTATTTGCCAAGCAGTTGTGTGTGGATATGATACAGAGCTAACTTATGAAAAGCTAAAAAATGCATCATTATTATTAAAAAATAAAAATATTAAATTTATTGCTACGCATAAAGATATAGTATGCCCTACAGAAAAAGGCAATATTCCTGATATTGGTGCGATGTTAAAACTCCTAGAACTAACTGTAGATAGAAAACCTACATCAATATTTGGAAAGCCTAATCCTGTGTTGTTAAATAAACTACTCTCAAAATTTACAAACAATGAAATGGTAATAATTGGAGATAGAGTATATACAGACAAATTACTAGCAAATAATGCAAATATTGATTTTATTTTAGTCTTAAGTGGAGAGACAAAAAGAGAAGATATTGAAGACTTACAAATATTTCCAGAATTGATTTTAAAAGACTGCAGTGAACTAAATTAACACTATATAAAAATCCTTTTATTGTAAAGTTTTACAGTCAACAGTTTCAAACATTTTTAAAGCACTTTGAGAAGATAGATTATAAATTTTTCTTCCATCATTTTCAAAAATAGTTTTTACATAATCAAAATCTTCTAATATTTTAGCAACACCCTCTTTTGTTGTGTCACGATTAACAGTTAAAGCGGGTTTGTCGTACAACAAGTCTATACCAATAAGATACACAGTTTCAAATCCTAAGTAGTAAGCTAACTGCATGCACAAGTGAGCTGCTGTAGCTGCTTTATAAAGATATTTATCTGCTTCAAAAGAAAAGTTTGTTTTCTGATACTCTGGACTTAAAATCCTTTCATAATCTAAGTTTTCATTAAAATGATATATAGAATCTTGCTTTTGTAGATAATGACAATGCATCGAAGAGATTAATTTATATGGTATATCCAGACTATCAATCATAGGTGCATTGTTTTTTAAGATTTTTGATTCATCTCCTACATAAAAAGTAGGCGTGAATTTATCTAACTTTGTAAAGAAGTTGCTAAAGCAAAAAGTATATTCATTTTCTAATATAGAAGAGTCCAAACTATCCAAAGAAGGTCCTAACCCAACGATAATGCATCTTTTTTTATGAAACTTGTTTTTCAGTGTAGCTATTTTACTACAATCTTTATTCTTTTCTTGTAGCTGATTTAAATACTCATCTGTTTTTATTTGCTCTCTTAGTAGCTTGATGTTTGTACTATAAAAGTTATCTTTTAATTCTTGATTTGAGAGTATATAAGATTGAGAAAACAATTGATTTTCTCTATATCTTATAAACAAAAAAAGATTGTGATTTTTTAGCAAAGCAATATTATTCTCAGAAAAATAAGCTGATTGGTTAGTTTTATTTTCCAAATATTTAAAATATTTTTTACTAACTCCTAAATCTGAAGCACTATACTGTTTAATCAGCTTAAGCATCTCATTATAGCGCTTAACACACCGTTCAATAAACTCTTTTTCATAAACTTCGTAACAATTTTGTTCTATTAAAAAATCATATGTAATATCTAAAACTTTAAAAGTATCCTCTATATGCTTTTTTGTGATACTTCTTGTGATAGAACCTTTTCTTTGTCTCCAGTTATATAAAATCTCATTTGAAAAGCTAACTTTTTTTGCATAGTAAAAAAGTTTGAAAGCAATAGCAATATCTTCATAATATATATTAGGGAAAAAAAGATTGTTCTCTATAAGGAGTGTTTTTTTATATAAACACTCCCAAGCAGCAGAAAAATATTTCATGGATATTATATCTTTAACGATAGTTTTTTCTACGCCGTATTGGTAGATATTTGAAACAATAAATGTAAGTGTGCCATTGTCTTGTACTCTTCTATTTCGAAACTTTACAATATCACTATTTTCTTTTTGAGCCAGAGCATATGTTTTTTCCAGTAAATCAGAAGATATAAAATCATCACTATCTAAAAAGAGGATATATTCTCCTTTTGCTTTTTTTATTCCTTCATTTCTGGAGTACCCAAGTCCCTTATTTTTAGCATTTTGCAAAATAATAATTCTTGAATCTTTCGATTGAAACTCTTTTATTATTTTAAAAGAATCATCTGCAGAAGCATCATCTATACATATAATTTCTATATCTTTAAATGTTTGTGCTATAACAGATGCTAAACAAGTATGTAGGTATCTTTCAACATTATATACGGGGATAATGACACTTATCTTAGGCATGATTTACCTTTATGGTTTATTTTATATACTAATTAAATTCGGTTGCTTAGATTGATTGCACTCATGCAGAAGAGTTTTAATCTGTTCATAACTAGAAATAGAACATATAATAAAATTGGTTTCTACACCAATTACTTCTTCTACTGTTGTTATCATATGATTTCCAATCTTTTGCTTTCTTTTGTTAGAGTCTATCAAAAAATTTATTTTTATCTTGTTATTATTCAAAAATTTTATAATTTCTATAGCAATAGTGTTTATACCAAAAATAGAGAAATTATTTACGGGTGAGTTTTTTATTTTATTTATAAGTATTTTAACGGCTAGTTCAGATGCAATATCGTTATTACTTTTTATATCATATATCCGAATGAGATGGACTTTTCTATAATATTCATTCATCAAATATTTATATTTTTTATAAAAATTATAATAACCATAATATTTATTTTTTGAGTTAGTCGAAATTCTTTGTAGTGAACTATTTCTATATATTATTTGTGTTGCTTCTTCTATAACTTTGACATTACCATACTTAAGGATAAGTCTCATCCACATGTCATAATCTTGACAAGCAGTTAGCTTTTCATCATACAAACCAACTTCTTGCAATCTACTTTTTTCAATGCAAGCTTGATTATCTACTCTATTGTTGTACAGCATATCCTCAAGATAAATAATGGGCTTTTTAGATGATATAGTTAAACTTCCATCTTTGACAATTAAATTATTTGAAGTTATAAATGCGTAATTGTCATCATAATTCTTGATTAATAATTCAATTCTATTTGGCATAAATTCATCATCATCATCAAGTCCTGCAATAAACTTTCCTTTTGAAGCTAAAATACCTTTGTTTCTAGATACATTAGCTCCTAACTTTTGCTTATTTTTCAGATATTGGACTCTACTATCTTGTTTAATATATTCTTGTACAACTTCTTCTGTATTATCCATGGAAGCATCGTCAACAATTATAATCTCAATATTAAAATAAGTTTGGTTAATAACTGAGTCAATAGCTCTTTTAAGTAATTGTGCTCTATTTTGTGTTGTAAGTATTACTGAGACAAGTGGAATTTTATTTATTGTCAAATTAATCCTTTTGATGCCATTTTAGGGCACTTTTTATAATTTTTTCTATGCTTGAGGAAGTTGCCCTCCAACCCAAAATTTCATAAGCTTTTTTTGATGAAGCAAGAAGAGAGTCAGGATCTCCTTCTCTTCTTGGTGAAACAGTATAATGCATCTTCTTTGAGCTAAGCTTTTGGATGGTTTTAATAATGTCAAAAACACTATAGGCTGTCTCAGTACCTAAATTAAAAATATCTGAGTTATTATTTTTTAGTAAGTATTCGTAAGCTTTCAAATGTGCATTTGCCAAATCCTCTACATGTATGTAATCTCTAACACAACTACCATCTTTTGTATCATAATCATCTCCAAATACCTGCAACTTATGCCCTTTGGAATCTAATGCCTTGATAGCAAGCGGAATTAGATGAGATTCTGGATCATGCATCTCTCCAATCTCCGCATCAGCGTCTGCGCCTGCTGCATTAAAGTATCTTAAAATAACATACTTTAGGGCATAAGCTTTATCGTAATCTTCTAAAATGTTTTCTACAATAAGTTTCGTCTTGCCATAGGGATTTATTGGATTTGTAGAGTGATTTTCATCTAATGGTAAATATTTCGGCACACCGTAAACTGCACAAGTTGATGAGAAAATTATTTTTTTTACATTATTTTCTAGCATTGCATCTAAAAGATTTAAAGTATTCTGAACATTATTCTTATAGTATTTTTGCGGGTTCAAAACAGATTCACCCACACATGAATAAGCAGCAAAATGAAAAACTATATCGATTTTATACTCTTTAAAAACAGCATCAATTTCATTTTGGTTTGACAAATCTCCAACTACTAAAGTACCATAAATAGAAAGCTTTTCATAGCCTGTACTAAGGTTATCAAATATTACTACCTTATAGCCACTCTTAGATAAAAGTTTTGAAGTGTGAGAGCCTATATAACCAGCACCACCAACAACTAAAACTGTTTTCATACTTTAACCCTTTCTTTTTGCTAACTTAATATTAAATATTAAACCAAGTCTACTCTAATTTGCATAGTAATTATGCTCGATACCAACGGTATATATTTTATCTCTTTTTAGCTTTTACCCATAAAAGACCGCGTGTTCCTTTTTCGTACTCGGGATATTTTTCTGGAAAATATAAAGGTTCATAATAGGTTCCATTTGGAATATTTCCGCAAACTGATGTTTTATATATTTCAACATCTAGTTTTGAAAATAACATGTTTTCTAAAATAGCTTCGCTAAGGCACTGCGGTTCTGTGGGAGAAGCCAACTCTTCTAAATTAAAATAACCTGCAAAAATTCCATTTGGTTTTAAAATACGTATAAGCTCATCGCACATTACTTCTAAATCAGAAACATGATCTAGCGCATTCATAGTTACGAGGATATCTATATAATCATCTGGTATCGGTATCGCCTTTTCTGTTGATTTTACATATATAGTATCATGACTTAAGATGGCATTAGTGAAATTATCTGCATATAAGTCAACATTAACATCAATTCCTATCTTAGTTGATGACTTGTCAAGCCAAGCTAGACTGCCTCTTGGACCACATCCAAAATCAGCAATTACTTTATTGCTAAACTTTTCTTCTTCTAACAGCGTCATATTTATCATATGTTGCTTATACCAACCATTTGCAAAACTTTGTGTTGTTTCATCATACTTACTTTGCCAATATTTTAATTCAGCTAAATTCTTGTTCATTTTATAGTCCTTTCTTGCATAAATAAATCTCACCTGCCGCTTTTGTAATTCCCATTAATTTAATATCATCATTTGATAAAAAATCTTCAGGATAAATTACATCAACACTCCAGCCACTCTCTTCAAGTCTCTGCTTATAATCTGAACCATAATTTCTAACATGATCTGGATGCCCATAATGTTTCATTCTCTCTTCTTTTGAGGTTATAGAAAAGTCTTCTTCTGTTGCACCTTTTACCATAATAGGCACAAGTAAAATTGCCCAACCATCTTTTTTAAGAACTCTATGAAGCTCACTCATAGCTTTTTTATCATCTTGGATATGTTCTAATACATGGCTGCAATATATAAAATCAAAAGATTCACCAGGATACTTTATATCAGTAATATCCATTTGTATTTTTGCGTTCTTATCATACAAATCCGCTGTTAAATAATTTTCTTTAAAAATCTCTTCAAATTTTTGCGTAAAAAGTTTTTCAGGAGCAATGTGTAGCATGGTTTTTTCTTTTACATCTATTCCATAAAGCTCTTTCTCAATTACAAGCCAACTTAATCTATGTCGCTCTAGTGAACCACAATTTGGGCACTGAGCATCTTCTCTTGGGTTATAACCAAATGGGTTAAACTTTTCGTGATTAGTATCACATATTGGACAGTATCTTTTCATTATTTCCTCTTTAATCATCGTTTCCAAAAATATCTCTGGTGTAAACTTTACCTTTTACATCTTCTAAAGTCTCGCATAGCCTATTTGCAACTATTACATCTGATATTTTTTGGATTTCTATTTATAATATTGTTTGCTATAAAATCTTTTCTTGAACTATTTGATTTTACAATAGCTTCTATTAAATTGCTTGGCACTTCACTATAGTTTGCCAAAATAGCTTTATGACATGTCAATTTTTCTTCAAACCATTTTTGACATCTTTTTGTAAACTCGCCATCGCCAGAGATTTTACTACTTCTCATAGATGATATGACATGCTGTTCTTTATTGCCCGTGTATGATAGTTTGTTAAAGCCTATTTGCATCTATTTTTTCAACTAACATTTGGTTTTCTATTTTTCATTTATTATGACAACCTATTTCATTGCAAAATTTTTTAAATATTTCTAAAAATATCTCTTTCTTAAGAGATGCAATATGCTTAAATAAAATAGATTTGTGTAAAGTAAGGTTTTTAGGTACTACAACTAAAGAGTCTTTTTGTAATTTTCCATTTGCCAAATCATTATTTGTTATGATAATCTTTGAACTTTCTATTTGTGATGTGAGTTGTAAACAGATGTAATCCTCACCTAATTCTTTTATTACAAGTACAGGTCTGATTTTGTATTCACTCAAATCTGTAAAATATATCTTGGCTAAGTAAATACTACCTACCATTTACTATAATCCTCACTATCTTTTATAAAACTTTTAGAATCAAAACCTATTTTACCTATATTTTTCAACTCTTCTTTTGTCCAATCCTCATAATCCACTGGTTCATTAAATTTCTCTTCTTTGATAGTCAATCCATCCAATTTTAAGTTTTTCAATAAAAACATAATATTTTCATAGATACTATCTTCTACGTGTAATTTTATAGTATGCATTTTAAATCCTTAATATTGATTTTTGTCTATTTATTATACAAAACCTAAACAAAACTCTTTATAAATTCTCTAGCCCTCGTACCCTCGTTAAATATCAAATCCAAAACACTCACGCCATCATATTTTTCTTTTGATATTTCTATTTTAGCTCGTATAAATTCTAACTTTTTATTTTCTTTTTGAGTAACTAGCTTTTTTATATCATTCATGCTAAAACCTTATGAAGTGCATCTGATATTTCTTGATTTTTATTAAAATCCATTATTTCCTCTTTAATCATCATTTCCAAAAATATCTCTAGTATAAACTTTATCTTTTACATCTTCTAAAGTCTCGCATAATCTATTTGCAACTATTACATCTGATATTTTTTTGAATTCATCTAAATCTTTTATAACTTTAGAGTTGAAAAAACTATCTTCTTTTAAAATAGGTTCAAAAACTACTACTTCTATCCCTTTTGCTTTTATTCTTTTCATAATTCCTTGAATAGCGCTGCTTCTAAAGTTATCACTCGCACTTTTCATAACAAGTCTATAAATTCCAACTATTTTTGGATTTTTATTTATAATATTGCTTGCTATAAAATCTTTTCTTGTACTGTTTGATTTTACAATAGCTTCAATTAAATTACTTGGTACTTCACTATAGTTTGCCAAAAGTTGTTTGGTGTCTTTAGGTAAACAGTACCCTCCATATCCAAAGCTAGGGTTATTGTAGTGAGTTCCAATTCTAGAATCAAGACCCACACCTTTAATTATTTGCTTAGTATTTAACCCATGCGTTTCAGCATAGCTATCGAGTTCATTAAAAAATGCTACTCTCATAGCAAGATAAGTATTTGAAAATAGTTTTATAGCTTCTGCTTCTGTAGAATCTGTATATAAAATATCAATATTTTCTTTTTTAGCTCCTTGCGCTAATAAATTTCCAAAAACTTCTGCTCGTTTGGATTGCTCACCTACAATTATACGGCTAGGATATAAGTTGTCATAAAGTGCTTTTCCCTCTCGTAAGAACTCTGGAGAAAATATAATATTAGGAGTGCCAAACTTCTCTTTTAACTTTTTAGTATAACCAACTGGAATTGTAGATTTTATTATCATTATAGCTTTTGAGTTTCTTTCAATCACATCTTTGATGACATCTTCAACCGATGAAGTATCAAAATAGTTTGTAACAGGATTATAATCTGTAGGAGTTGCTATTATTATAAAATTCGCATTTTTATAAGCTTCATTTTTATCTAAAGTTGCTTTAAAATTTATAGTCTCTTTTTTTAAATACTCTTGTATTTCAACATCTTCAATAGGAGATATTTTTTTATTTAGCATTTCAACTTTAGAAGGAACTATATCAAACGCGATTACTTCATTGTGTTGAGCTAGAAGTAAACCATTTGAAAGACCTACATATCCAGTGCCTGCTATTGTTATCTTATATTTTTTCATATCTTTTCTTAAATTAATTTTTTAGCTATCACAAAATAACCAGCACTCTCAAGTGACCAACTTCTATGTTTACTATCAAGCCATGGAGCAATTTTTTGTGAAATATACCAAAATGGTATCAAACAAGCTTTTGTAATTTTTTTTCTGATATCGGAACCTTTTATCCATCTCAAACTAAAATAGATCATCTTTAAAAACCACATAGTAAAAAATCCACTTGTAAGTTGCACATATATATCTTTATATCCAGCTTTTTCAAACATATATTTAAGTCCATAGGGTGTGTATCTAAAGTAATCATAAGGAGCTTTATGAGCCCACATCCAAGGTACTCCTAATATTATAGTTCCACCATCTTTTAAAATTCTATAGCTTTCATTTAGAAAAACTTGTGGTTCGCATAAATGTTCCATTACAGAAAGAGAGACTATTGTATCAGCATAATTATTAGGCAGTTTTATTTTTTCATTTAGATTTGAGGCAATATCTGCTTTAGAATCATGCAAAGTGTTAGTCCAATCAACACCAATATATTTATCAGCATATTCTAAAAAAAACTCTTTATAGGGAGCAGTTCCACATCCTAAATCTGCTAATGTTCCTTTGTAATGTTTTGAATACTCTAGCAACCATTTATTGCCATTATTATATATGAGCCAATTGTATGCTTGCCTATTGTTGTGATATTGGCTTGGCTTATTTAGCTTTTTTACATCTTGTTTCATTAGTGTTTCTCGTATAATTTATTCTATTTTATAAGTTTTTAAAAATTTTATATTACATTTTGTTTGTAATTAAGTTTATTATCTCGTTTGTATATTTTTTAACAATACTTTGTAGATATTTAGAAGAATCATCCAATAACCATGGTAAGTCAACATTATGAAGTATATCAGCTGATTTGCATTGTTGCATAGAATATTTATTAATAATTTTATATTTTAGCTTTACACCCATTTCAATAGAAATTAACTCTAATAATTCTAATGGAGAAAAACTATAACCTGGACAAATATTTAGAATCTCATTATTTATATCTTGATCTATTAAAAAATCAACAATTTTAACAACATCATCAACATCTATAATCGCTCGTTTTGCATGCTTGTATATTGTTATAATTTTACCGTAATATATATCATTGATAAAAGATGGTAAAAGAGTATTATTCAATACTCTGCCCGCAACTTGAGGCAATCTTAGTATTAGATATTTTGGCGTACTAGAAGAAACAATACTTTCCATTTCTAGCTTATGTTTATAATAGGCATTTTCTTCAGAAGCAGCTAAAATACTACTAAAATAAATAAAAATCTTATTTTGATGACAACTAATTATTCCTTGTAATAATTTTTTTTCTCTAAAAAACCCATCTTTATTATTTTCATTAGAATTAGATACACCTGAGCAAAAAAACAGACAGTTGTTTGCGCTACTGTTTATAAAAGCTTTTGCCATTAAGCCATTTCCAATTGTAATATTATTCATTAAATATTTTTTTCCAATCTGCATAAAGCTTTTTCTTATTAAAATAATTTCTAGTTAAAGATATATTCTTTTTTTTAACATCTATAGGAATAGTCTTAAATAAATCATGACTATCTAATGTATAAACTTTAATATCTAAATCTTTAAAAAAAGCATAAGGAGTAATAGTGCTTTTTATAACAACTTTCTTCCCAAGGCTTAATAATCCTATAATATTCCCCATAGCTTGTTGGCGATTGTGATTAAAAATAGCAATATCAATACAAGCCATATAGTTATTATAATCATCAAAGCTCATAAAGTCTACTAAAGGAATAAATTTATCACCAAAGGCTTCTCTACCTTTTTTTATAATTAAATCTCTATATTGACTATTACCATAAGATAATGGGCAAAAAATTTTATAATTTTTTAGATTTACTTTTGAAATAAGTTTTATGATTTCTAAATGATTATTAGTTGGGTCTGCAGAATTTCCAATTTGTATATAAATATCATCATTTTTTAATTCTTGACATTTAAAACTATTTGAATCTCTGTATAGATGACTCGGATACATTAAATTATGTACAAAATCAGCTTCTGTAGAATACCACTGTTTTGTTAATTCAAAATCACCAGGAACTGTAGTAGTAATGCATTTAACATTACGAATTACCGTACTACGGAAAAGCTCTCTTTTGTGCCATGCTTCAGTTCGCTCTCCTAAGATATAAGTATACAGATCTCCTCCCCACACAACCCAATAACATTTTTTTAATAGCTCTGGATTATCGTGAAGCAATTCATTGACTTTATCTCTCCAAAGTCCATGAAGTATGATTTTTCTAGCCATTTTCATATATCTAAGAAGTATTGTAAAAATATCATCATCTGTATATAAAAATTCCACCTGATGTTCAGGAGTGAGACCATAGGTATATTTTTCACTCGTTATAAAAACATAATGATGTTCTTCTCTTCCAAAGTGTGTATCTATAAAATCAATATATGGGGCTAGAAACTTATCAAGAATCATCACATGGAGTATTTTATTTTTTTGCACTAAAATCCTTTATAAATACATCATAATTTGACAGATAATATATTTTTAGAATTAAAATTATATTCATCAATTAGTATAGATGAAATTTCATCTTCTCTGCCCATTACAGATATAAATATATATTCTTCAGTATTCTCTTTTAATTCTTCTAAAGAAACAATATTCATATTGTGATTTTCGTTGAGTTCTTTATAGTTGATATCTACTACAAAAAGAATTTGATTTTTGTGTTTTTCATATACTAACTGACCTGCATGTCCAAATCCATATAATATAAACTTTTTATTTAGTAAAACTACATTTACTTCTTGATTGAATTGATTTAAAGATGTATTAAATAGTAAATTTTTATTTGGTAAATATTGAGAAAAAAGTAATTGGAAAATTTTGCTAGAACAAATCTTATCAACATTCAGATATTTTGTTTGTGCAAATAATACTTCTATGAAAGAGTGAAGATTATTTGATTGAGAAACACCATTTTCAAGATAATCGACAATAGCTATCTCAATAAATTTAATTGTATATTTTAAATCTACACATTTTAAGAAAAAATTATAATCACCAGCAATTTTAAAAGAGGAATCAAACTTATTTTGTTTCATAATATAAGTTTTTGTAAATAAAGTAGGGTGCCATATAAAACTTCCATTATGTCTTTCATTTATGGGTAAAGGAGCTTTTAATTCTCTTGAGGGCTTATTTCTCCACATTAATCCATGAACTAAATCATTTTCTTTTATGAGAAATTTTGAAACTTTTTTTATCGTAGTTGTGCTACATAATGTGTCACCTGCATTTAGAAATTGGATCCACTCACCAGTTGCCGCATCAATTCCCTTATTCATAGCATCATAAATACCGCTATCAGGTTCACTTATCCAGTAAGTCAAATGCTTTTCATACTTTTTTATAATATCTACTGTTTTGTCAGTGCTACCACCATCAATAATAATATACTCAATATTTGGGTAGTCTTGCTCGATAACACTTTTGATAGTTTGTTCGAGATATTGCTCCGCATTGTAAGTTACTGTTACAATGGTTACTTTTGGACTATTGTTTTCTTTCATTTTTATACCACTCATAAACTTTTTCAATTCCTTCTTCTATTTGCATTTTATATTTCCAACCCAAAGCATTAAGTTTGGAAGTATCTGTTCGTTTTAATAAAGTTCCATCCGGTTTTGAAGCATTAAAAATAAAGTCTCCTTTATAACCAACTATATTTTTAAGTAAATAGGCTAACTCTTTAATACTAATATCTTCTCCTGTTCCTATATTTATATGAGTGTTTCGGATTTCATCTTTAGCGTTAAGCGTTAAGTGTTCAGCGTTAGGAATATTTTGAAAATTTACATTTTCCATAATATATATACACGCATCTGCCATATCTTTGCTGTACATAAACTCTCTTCTGGGGTTACCACTGCCCCAAATCTCAATTTGAATTTTATTCAAATTAATGTTAAATTTTGAATTTTGAATTTTGAATTGAACACCATATTTATTTAATATTGTGATAATTTCTTCTTTTGTAGAATTTCCTGTAATACCCTCTATTGGATTACAATTTAAATCTTTTCTCACTTTTTCCCAGTTTTCATCTTTCTTAACGCTTAATGCTTCCCACTTAACGCTCTCAAGACATTTCCCTAAATATATCTTTCTAAGTAAAGCGGGTAAAACATGAGAAGTTTCTAAATCATAATTGTCATTTTTCCCATAAAGATTTGTGGGCATAACACTTATGAAGTTTGTGCCGTACTGAATATTGTAGCTTTCACACATTTTAACCCCTGCTATTTTAGCTATAGCATAAGGCTCGTTTGTATATTCTAGTTCACTTGACAACAGAGAGTCTTCTTTCATCGGTTGTGGAGCATTTTTTGGGTAAATACAAGTACTTCCTAGAAAAAGAAGTTTTTTTACCTTATGCACATAACTTTGGTGAATTATATTATTTTGGATTTGCAAATTTTCATAAATAAAATCAGCTCGGTAAGTGTTATTTGCAACAATACCACCCACTTTAGCAGCTGCAAAAAATACAAACTCAGGCTTATGCTCTTTGAAAAAGTCTTCTACGGCTTTAGTATCTAGCAAATCTAAATTAACAAAATGTACTGAATTTGTTTTCAGTGTTATATTGTTGTTTTTTTGCTTAACACTTAACGCTAAACGCTTAGTGCTTACTATATTTGTATATCCCTTTTCTAAAAGGTTTTGTATTATTGCAGAACCAACTAAACCCGTTCCTCCTGCTACGAAAATCTTACTTAATTTTTTCATATATTAGTTCCAGCTCATTTATAAATCTAAAATCTTTTTTGTTATATGTCCATAGTGGTAAATCATACACAAGACAAGAAGCAGCTATGATAGCATCATATATTCCCATATTATGTGATAATACATATTTTTCAATCAAAATATCAGCTAAATTTAAAATTGATTGATCGATTTTCACAAGTTTTATTTTTGATAATATTCTATTTATTTTTTTTAGTTCTCTTTTATTTAAAGCTCCTACTTTAAACTCTAAGCTTACAATTGAGTTAATACAGTAATCTTTTTCTAAATCAATATTAACTTTATTTTTAGAATAATCAATTAGTAAACAAGTGTCTAAAAATATCATCTGCTATTTACTCTTCTTAAATCATGAATATATTTAGCAATATCTTCTACATGATTATATAGTTTTACATCACTTAAATCTTCTCCATCATCTTGATGCATTGTTTTTTGAATATTTTTCAAAGGATCTTTTTTATCAAATATTAACTTATCTTCTTTTTTTTGAGTCTCCAAAAAAAACTTCATAGCTTCATTTGCTACATCTTGAAATGATTTTTGCTGTTTTTTAGCATATTCTTTTAATTTGTTTTCTATTTCAGGATTATTTATTTTTATTGCTAACATTTAGACTCCTTTTTATTTTATTATATCAAATCTTACTTTTACTCAAAATAACTCATAATCTTATAGCCACCATCTTTTAAATATTGGTCTTTTGTCATAAGCTTTAAGTCGCTTTGCATCATATCATTCACTAAATCTTGCAAGTTATACTCTCTTTTCCAACCTAGTTTTTGTTCGGCTTTAGATGGGTCACCTAGAAGTAAATCAACTTCTGTTGGTCTAAAATATCTAGCATCTACTTCAACTACCGTTGAGCCGATGCAATTTTGAATGTTTAATTTTGAATTTTGAATTAAAGAGTTATATTTTTCTTCATTAACAGAATCTATAATACCTTTTTCATCTACTCCTATTCCTTCAAATCGTAAATGAATTCCTGCATATTCAAATGCCATTTTTACAAAATCTCTTACAGTTGTTGTTTGTCCAGTTGCTATTACCCAATCTTCTGCTTGTTCAGCTTGCAAAATCATCCACATCATTTTCACATAATCTTTTGCATGACCCCAATCTCTTTTAGCATCGAGGTTTCCTAAATACAATTTATCTTGAAGTCCTAATGCAATTTTAGAAGCTGCTCTTGTTATTTTTCTCGTAACAAAGGTTTCTCCACGTACGGGTGATTCATGGTTAAATAAAATACCATTACACGCAAACATACCATACGCTTCTCTGTAATTTACTGTAATCCAATAGGCATACATTTTAGCAACCGCATACGGACTTCTTGGATAAAAAGGCGTTGTTTCACTTTGCGGAGTTTCTTGCACTTTTCCATAGAGTTCAGAAGTGGATGCTTGATAGATTTTTGTTTTTTTCGTTAATCCCAAAAGTTTTACAGCTTCAAGAATTCTTAACGTTCCTGTTCCATCCGCATTGGCAACATATTCTGGTGTCTCAAATGATACATGAACATGGCTCATGGCAGCAAGATTATAAATCTCATCAGGTTGCGTTTCTTGGATAATACGAGTCAAATTCATAGAATCTGTCATATCCCCATAATGTAAGATAAAGTTTCTGTTTTCAACATGTGGGTCTTCATACAAATGATCGATTCTATCAGTATTAAACAGACTGGTTCGTCGTTTTATTCCATGTACAATATAATCTTTTTTTAATAAAAATTCAGCAAGATATGAACCATCTTGACCTGTGATTCCAGTTATAAGAGCAACTTTTGGTTTTCCCTCAGCGTTAAGTGTTTTAGTCATTTAATTTCTCAAAAGGATTAATTATAGTCAATTTACCCTCTACTACTAAGCCATTTTGCATATCTTCACTGTATAAAGTATTACAATTATTTTCAAGTGCCGTAGCTACTATTAACGCATCAAAATATTGAAGATTGTAAGACTTTTTAAGTCTAATGGCTTTTATTTGAGTAGTAAGATTAAAATCAAGTATCTCTACAAGATTACTAATTTGTAATATTGCATTTTCTATACTTTCGCAATCAAGTTTGAATTTTCTAAACAATATATTTGAAACTTCATTTATAACTTGTTTAGAAATACATGGAGTACTGTATTGTTCAAAAATATTTCTAGCAATAGCTTGTTTATCTGTTTCATCATTAGAGTAGCAATACAAAATAATATTTGAATCCAAGAAAATATTATCTTGCATTTGCTTCTTCTCTATCAAATTTAAAGCTTTTTGTATCTATTGAAATAGCTGTAAATTTAGCACTCTTATTGGTATCTTTTTTATCATAAGTTGTTTCTATAATCTCTATTTCATTTTTTGGTAAAGTTTTTAGAAAATCATAAACCTTTTCAACCAAATTGTCTTGCATATTTAATTTAATTGACTGCATGTAAACTCCTTTGGATTTATTTTAACAAAATTAACAGATATTTTCAAAATCTCTAATCTCTCACACTTTCTTTTCTTAACCCTTAACGCTTAGCACTTAACACTAAAATCTCTGATAATCATCAGAGATTCGTACAATATCATCTTCACCCATGTAACTTCCTACTTGAACTTCTATTATAACTAAAGGTGCATTAGTATTATTAGAAAGTCGATGGATTTGTTCAGCTTTTATATAGGTACTTTCATTTTCATGCAATAAAAATATTTTATCTTCAACTTCAACGGTTGCAATACCATTAACAACAACCCAATGTTCATTTCTGTGTTGATGTTTTTGTAAACTCAATCGTTTATTAGGTTTAACTTCTATACGTTTGATTTTATATCCAGGACTCTCTTCTAAAACCGTATAGGTTCCCCATGGACGATTTCCTGTAGTATGAGTGCTAAGTGCTAAGTGTGAAGTGCTATGTTTTATTTTTTCTACAATATTTTTAACTTTTTGAGTTTCCCCTTTTTTGGCTATCAAAAGTGCATCGTGAGTATCAATTACTATAAAATCTTTTAGTCCTATAGTTGCAATTATTTTATCATTGTTATCATTGTGATAAAAGTTATTTTCACTCTCTTCTTCATAACACTTAGCACTTAACCACTCACACTCTTCTACAAGAGAATCAAAACTCCCCACATCTGACCAATCAATATTGGAGGGTACGACTTTGACTCTCTTTGATTTTTCCATTACGGCATAATCGATAGACTCATCTGGAATAACTTCCATATGAGAATGTTGAATTCTTAATGTTGAATGTTGAATTTTTTTATTTTCAAACGCAACTTTAGAAGTTTCATATATTTCAGGTGAATATTTTTGGAGTTCTTCTAAAAATACTCCTGCTTTAAACATAAACATACCTGAGTTCCACAAATACGTGCTACGTGTTAGGTGTTCTGTGCTAGGATTTTGATTAATTTCTAAATACTTCTGTGCTGTTTTTAAATCTGGTTTTTCATGAAATTTCTTAACCCTTAACCCTTCGCACTTAACACTTGAAGCTTCAGCTTCAATATATCCAAATCCTGTTTCAGCAAAGGTTGGTGTTATCCCGAATGTTACAAGATAATTTTCTTGCGCCAACTTTTGTGCTTTTTGAATAACTTTTTGATATTCCTCTTCATTTTTAACCAAATGATCGCTTGGAGTTACCAGCACGATTTCTTCTGGGTCAAGTTCCATACAGGCTAATGCAATTGCAGGTGCAGTGTTTCGCCCTATTGGTTCAAGTAAATAGTGAGTGGTAAGTGGTGAGTGGTGAGTGGTGAGCTCTTCAAGTTGATCTTGGGCTAAAAAGTATTGTTCGGTATTGGATACAATAAATTGTTTTTTACACACTTTTGAATTTCGCTCAACAGTAAGTTGAAACAGTGATTGACCATCAAACAATTTTACAAACTGCTTGGGCATAAGTGTTCGACTTATTGGCCATAACCTTGTTCCACTTCCTCCGCATAAAATTATGTTAGTCATTTTAAAATTCCAATGTAATTATTTTTTCTTTTTCAATTTGTAATTCTTCAGTTAAATATTTTATAATTTCTTCTTCTCTTCCTAAAACACTCACTATAACTTGATCATATTTTATAGTTGCTAAATATTTAGGATGATATACTCCCCCTAGCTCAATCTCAATAGGACATTCTCTACTTTTTTGGTCTATAAAAGCAATGATACAATTTGGCATAAGAGATTGAATTGTTTTTCCTATTGTACCATATCCATAAATAATATATTTTCTTTCAGAATTCTTTAATTTTTCTATAGAAGCAAGCAATCCATTATATTGTTTAGAAAAATTAAATCTTTTTTGCTTGGTAATGAATTGATTTAAAACTATTCTTCTTTTTTTATTCTCCATAAATATAGGATATTTATTATCCTTTTTGATTTCTTCAGTAGTCTCTAATGCTCGTTTAATACGTAATAAAAGGGTTTCTTCATAATTATTAAAACTTAGCACTGTTTTAAAAAAATTTAATGAATCTTTATGGTATCGTTCTTGAGGTTCATACTGTAGCAAGATTGATTCAAGTTCACTAACAGTCTTAATCATATAGCCCATATTATATTCTTTCATATATTCCAACAATATTTCATTATACGTTGTAACAATTGGAAGTCCATTTTGTAAGTATGTTGAAATTTTACCTGAAGACAATCCTAAATCAGAAATATTTTTACCCGTATATGGAGACAAGAAATTGGGACAATAAAGAGCAAGCCCTAAATCAGCTGAATGCAAAATTTTATGCATGTCATGATTAGAAAAAAGTTCTATATCCAAGAAATAAACATTTTCAGGTAATTTCTTAACTATTTTGTTTAGTTTTTCAAAGGAACTTCCATATCTATCATGGATTACCAAGGCCCAATTTTCAGGAATTGAAGTACACTCAAAAAGTGATGAAAAACAGGACCAAGAAGCAATACTTCCAGTATAAATAATTATTTTCTTTGTATACTCAATATTCAAAATATCATATACAAAATAACTCTTTTGATATTCATATTGTGTAGAGCCTGCAACAGGTATATAAAGCATTTTTTCAAAAGGAACATCATTTTCTTTCTGTAACTTTAATCCTCTTTGTTGATCTTGAATAATTGCAAATTCAATATTTCTACAGGCAAGTTTTTCTATGCTTTTAAATTCTTTTGAAGTTTCTTGTTCAAAAAAAATCTCATAAGAAATATATCCATATTTTATATTATAAAAACAATTTATGGTATATGCTACATAAACACCAACTCTATCAATTCCAATAACAAAATCATATTTCCCAAGAGAATATCTTTCAACAAAATCAAATAATAATTTTTCTTCTAAAATTAAATTTTCATCATTATAAATTCCAGAATATTCAATCAGTTTACATGGAAAAATATTTTTCTTATATTTATGATTAATTTCCAATTTTGGAAGTAAAACACTCACGTTAAAATGTATATTTAAAAAAATTGAAATCTCATATAAATTTGGGTTATTAAAAATATTTCCCTCAGGATGAATAATTAAAATTTTCTTTTTCATATATTTTATAATTGATTCATTTGTTCTAGTGTTGAAAAAGAGTGATTCTTTCGTAAAAGAGAAGATTCTCTGACAAAAACTAAATCAACTTGTCCTAGTGCATTATCAAGTGGTCTATTCCAACCAAATATAATATCATATACCACAAAATTAATATTCTTCATATAGCTTACTACATCAAAGAATTCTGGTGCATCTTTCATAAATTGAAACATAGAAACTTCCATGATAATAACTTCAACATTATCTAAAAAATCTCTGCATCCATTTAAAGCTTCTAATTCTGCGCCTTGTATATCTAATTTTATCAAAATTGATTGTTTGTCAACTTTAGTCTTTACAATATCATCCATTCTTAAAATTTGTACCGTTCTCTCGTCTCCATCAGCTTCTGCTCCCATACTTTCTTTAAAAATAGAAGAGCCATCTAAATGGTCTGTATGTACATTTATTTTAATTTCTCCCGTATAACTTCCTGCTGCAGCTAAAATATACTCACCTTTAATCTTTTGTAAAATATCTTGTATATCTTTTTCAAATTCTACTAATGGTTCAATGAGATAATAATAGCTATTAGGATATACATTATAAAGAGCTGGTGTTCCTTTTGCAACACCAATATCCAGTACAATAGATGGCTCAAAGCCATTATTTTTTAACACTTCAAGTGCTTCTTTTAAATTTTTTCTTTGTTTATACATGTTATTCATATTTTACTGCCCATACTACATTCCAACTTTCAAAATTAGGTTTATCATTACTCATCCATTCATATTTATTTTCTATTTGGAAACCAACTTTTTGACAAATAAGTTCCAATTCGGTATCAAAAAAATATCGCATGGGATGTAGCTCTTTTTTTTGTATTATTTGATTTGTGTTTTGATCTTCAATAAAAACATCGTAATTGACATTCACAATATTGGTTTGAGTTTCTAATGTTGGTTCGGCTATTCTTGTTACTTTAATATATTCATTTTCAAGTCTTTTAACTCGGGTTACAGGTAAATCTGTTAATACAGCCGGTCCATACCAAAAATCAAATATGAAAATCCCCCCTTGTTTTAAATGTTTCTTTGCCACTTCAAATGCTTGGATTAACTCTTCATTCGAATTTTGATAACTCATCACATGAAATAATGAAACAACCACATCAAATTGTTGATTAAGATTGAGCTCTTGTATATTTGAGTGGGTAAACTGCAGTTTGTTTTTTTTATTGAGCGTTCTAGTTTGTGCAATTTTAAGCATCTCATTACTTAAATCTACTCCATGAACATCGTATCCTTTTTCGCAAAACAGTTCAGCATGTTTTCCTGTTCCGCAGCCTAAATCCAATAAAGTCTTTGCCTCTTTTATATGAGTTTTTATCAAATCGTCCACATAGTTTACTTCACCAGCATAATCTTTATCACTATAGAGTAAATCATAATATTGTGCATATAAATTACCAAATTGACTCATTTTGTTACCTTCCAATACCCTGATTTCGTACTTCCAATCCTTTGAATACAACCATCTTTTTTAAGATTTGCTAAGTGTTGCTTAATGGCATTTGCACTCACCCCTATAATGGTTGCTAACTCATCCCTTGTAAGCTCTTTATTTTTAGAAATACTCTCAACAATTTTTTCTCTTGTTCTAAGTTTAGTGATTTCTTGGGTAGTTTCTTGGGTAGTTTCTTGGGTAGTTTCTTGGGTAGTTATTAACTCTTCTGATTTGATAAATTTAACTTGAGTAAAAGTGGAATCATCATCAATTTCGAGTCTAATTTCTGGATACTGTAACATCTCTTGAGCTATTTTCTCATAACCTGTTCCCCATTGTTCGATTAACTCTAATTTTTTAAAAAGATTACCTAAATTTTGATTTCTAAGTTCACTGTATCCTAATCCCAATTTATCTTTATCTATGATAAGCGTACCTGGATTTGTTACTTCTATCATATCATCAAAAATAGCTATTTTTATATCACTTCCTAAAATAGAGTAATCTCTATGAACAATCGCATTAATAATAACTTCCCTTAGTGCCAACAAAGGATATTCCCATCTGTTTTCTCTATAAATCTCGCCAATGGTAGCTCCAAGTTTTATATTCCGTTTTATAAAATCTATCACGTGTTCTATGCTATCTATTATATTACCATCGTATGTTGCTTGATCTAAAAAAACTTTTGTATTTTTCCCTTTAAATCTTGCACATTCACATTTGATTAGCGGAAAATAGTCCTCTCTTTTTTTACTAAACCAAATACCTAAATTGGTAAGATAATAAATATCATGCTCTTTTTTTATAAATTTTAATTTTTCAAAAGTTGAAATATCAGATTTTAGTCCTAACTTGGTTTCTATTTTTTCTACGATATTGTCAAAAATTCCCTTTACATATCTTTCATCGAAATTGACAACACTATCAAAACTGATATTTCTTTTTTCTCTCTCTAATGTCTCTAAAATATCTAAAGTAGCAACTCTGTTTGATGAACCTACACGCACATATGAACTATCATGTTTGCCGATTGATTTTATATAGTGAGGTTTTGATGATGATGGATAAAAGTGTATGACCAGCAAAATTTTATTTTCTATTCTGGCACTATAAATATTAGGAGTTATATTAGGTACACAATTATCATAAATGGTATTGGATATCATCTCTTCAAATTTTACAATATCATTTTCATCAATACCTACTATCTCATTGTTATTGCTAATACCTATAATTAAATCTCCTCCTTGCGAGTTTGAAAATGCTATAGCTGTTTTAATAATTTTATCTTTGGATGGTAGCTCTTGTTTGAACTCTAATTTTCTATTTTCTTTTTGTAAAATAAGTTTTCGTATATCATTCATACTAAAACCTTATGTAAAACATCTGATACTTCAATAATATCTTCTTGCGTTAATGCTAAACCACTGGGAATATAAAACCCTTTTTCGTAAAGTTTTTCACTGTTGGGTAAATACGTATCTAAAAATAACCCCATTTTATTAAATACAGGTTGTTTGTGCATTGGGTAAAAAAATGGTCGCGTACCAATTTTATATTGAGCTAATTCATCCATGATTTCTTTTGCACTTTTTTTATATTCATCTTTTAATGTAATGGCATAGACCCAATATATATTTTCACAATACGATGTTTTTGGTATGGGCAAATTAATGGTATTAATATCTTTTAATAATTCATTATACCTATTCCCGATAACTCTTTTTTTATGAACAATCGCATCAATTTGTTCAAGCTGAGCAACGCCAAGAGCTGCTTGCATATTGGTCATACGATAATTCCATCCCAACTCTTCATGTACAAATCGGTTGGATGAAAAACAAAGATTTCGTAAACTTTTTGCTCGTTTATCAAGATGTTCATCATTGGTTAAAACCATTCCACCTTCACCTGTGGTGATGTGTTTATTGGGATAAAAGCTAAAAATACTGATATCTCCAAAACTCCCACATTTTTTGCCTTTATACTCTTGTCCATGCATTTGCGCAGCATCTTCGATTATTTTCAAATTGTACTTCTTCGCCAAAGCAAGAATAGGGTCAATATCTACAGTTAAACCATAAATATGTACCATCATAATGGCTTTTGTTTTTGGCGTAATTTTAGCCTCAATTTCTTCTACATTCATATTAAACGTATGCAAATCACTGTCAATTAGGACAGGTGTAATTCCTTGCATAACCAAAGACTGTGCACATGATATAATCGTAAAAGAGGGCATAATGACCTCATCGTCTTTTTGAAGTTCTAACGCTTTGATAGCAATATCTAGTGCGGCACTTCCATTAGCACATGTAGTTGCAAATTTTCTTCCCACATAAGCTGCCATTTCATTTTCAAAACGAGTCACAAAAGGACCCTCACTGCTTATCCAGCCTGTGTCGATACATTCATTGAGATATTTTTTTTCATTTCCATTTAATAGTGGTTCATTTACTGGTATCATTACTTTATCACAACTTTTTCATTTAAAATTGGTTCAAATCGAATTTTATCCATTTCACCTGCATAAGGTCCTTGTTTAACTTCTATAATCTCACTATTTTCAAGCATTACAAAGCCATGCCCACCATAAGCAAGCAAAATAACATCACCTTGTTCTAAAATTGAACTTTCTAAATAATTTCTGTCATTATCATAAAAATCAACTCTAACTCTTCCACTTTTTATAATAAGAACTTCTTGCGTAAATTGAACATCTCTTTGAACTGGATTATGTACATGTGGTGGAATAATATAATCTTTAGGTCGATTCATATATCCTAACTGTTGAGAAAATTCATCAGGTGTAAAGAATTGAATCGAATCTGAAGTATAATTTGTTCGAATAATAATTGATAACAATTGACCTTTATGAACAATATGCTCTACCATACTCATAATCCTTGTTAATATTTCACTGATTCTAACACAAATCGTTTAAAAGTCGTATTACAGTCCGATATTAAGACTATTTTTACTATAATTGTTTTCCAAAAATACAATATAGAATGACTGCCTTGTTCTAAAATTAATTTTCGATTTATATATACTATTTTTTATTCAAGATTTTTTATAATCAATTCTTCTCTAAGGGTTTCTAAATACTCTAATCCATATTCACGTTCTGGCTCTAAATAATTTCCTTCTGCCCACTCATTCCAAGCTTTAATAAAAATAATTTGATACTCTTCTGTATAACTTTTTTGTACTTTTTCAATTGCATTTTTTAAAATTTCTCTAAATAATTCAGGAGTAGAACCTTGCAAAACAATTCCATTGCCTTTACTTCTTGCAGTATTATCCCAATTTGGCATCACTAGAGGGAATTCATTTTCATCAGTATTAAGTTGATAATTCTTCGAATAATTGACTAAATCATTGTACTCATATACAGTAGGTCGCTCCTTGGTGTCTAAATATTTCACTTCTTTGGCTTTGGCTTTCATAGTCGCAAAAGGAGCCCCCTCAACACAACTATCGCACCCATATTTTTTGGCTTCATTGGCGAAATGCGCAATAAAGTGGAATCCATTTAATCCCTCTTTTAATGCTAATTCTTGCCAATATTCAGTAAACTCTTTTGCATCAGGTAAATCCTTTGGATTATATATTAGAAACACTAATTTTCCATCAACTTTCAAGTGTCGTGTATCTTTAAATGCCTCTAATAATGAATAAAAATGTTTTTTATAATCTTCTAATCCTGGGTAGGTTTGCTCAATAAGTATTTTATCAGGGGCACCATGCCAAATTCCTGACCAAGTTTGATTTGCCCACCCCAAACAAAAAGGAAAATCTATCTCTTTGTCTCTAACTACCTCTTGAAAAGGACGCTCTAGCAACTGTTTTCCTGCAAACCAATAATGCCAATAACAAAATGCTTCTATACCATACTCTTTTGCCAGTTTTACTTGTTCTTGTTTCGTTTCTTTGACTCGTAAGTCATAATAACCCAAATCAGTTGGTAACTTAGGTTGATTATGACCCTCAAAAAGAGGTTTTGCTTTTCCAACATTGGTCCACTCTGTAAATCCTTTCCCCCACCATTTATTATTTTCTTCAATTGGATGATATTGGGGTAAATAAAAAGCTATTACACGAGCTTTTAAGTTGTTATTTTTCATTATTAACCTTGTGAAATAAAGTTGTTAAATTACCTAGATTTACAATTGATTCCGTAAAAATAGGATTTTTTAATATGTTACAAAGTACTTTAAAGTTCTCATTTGTTTCTAAATGTACAGCTTTTTCAACGTATTCATTATGAGAAAATGTTCCCCAATTTTGTATTTCTGAAAAAACTACATGGTCAACATTCAGTTCTTGTCCAAGTTTAACAAAATCAATCATTTCTTGGAAATTATCTTTTTGGACAATCATACGAATAAGAAAAATGAATTTTTTTTCTCGTTTTAATGCAGAAAGGAAATGAAGATTTCGTAATAAAACATTAAAATTTCCTCCTTTTCGTATTATTGAATATGTATTCTGATTGGTTGCATCAACAGACACTGCAATAATGTTAATTTTATCTTGCACATTCTTAAGTGTGGTATTCCACATCGTTTCATTAAGTAAAATGCCATTAGTATCAATACGAATTTTAAGCTGAGGAATTTTTGAAAAGTCAAACGTAGTCAAAAGTTTTTTATAAGCATCTGAAGCAAAGGGATCTCCAGCACCACACAACCAAAGTTCTTCTAAAGAATCTACTGACTCTTCCATAAATTTTATTTGTTTATTCAGCTTATTCTGACTTTGCTCTTTTGTTAATACTATAAGAGATTTTCTACAAGAAGGGCAACTTAAATTACAAGTTGGATCATCATCTAAAGATATTATTTTGGGTAGTTTTTGAACTTGTTCATATTCTGTTATATCTGGAATTTCACTTTTTAAGATCAGTTCATAGGGCACTTGATATTTATTTATACTTTTTCTATTTTCTAAAACTGCTTGCATTGATGCACATTTAGAACCATCACAATATGAATAATCCCCATCTAAAATAGAACGTCTTAGCTCTTTGAAATCATCGTTATTCCATATTTCTTTAAGTTCTTCCTTATTGGTATTTCCAAATTGATGATGAATATAACAACAAGTACTTACATTACCATTTTCTTGAAGTTCTGCATACATAAAGGGGTTTGGGCAAAGATATTCTTTAAAAATGGAATCATTAATAAATTTCTTTTTTATTCCTATTTTTTGACTCTGCATGTTATATTTTACCCAGATTCTTCAACTTATACCGATTTGAATATTGATAAAATGCTTTTTTATTTGTAACATTATTAAAAAAGAAATATTCTTCAATTTCTTTATATATTATCTTTGTTTGTATTGGCAATTGATAATATAAATATAACCTGTATTTTATATATTCAATTGGCAAATCGAAATCAAACACCCATTCATAATCAATAATATAATATATATCATTCTTTTTTATAAGATTTGGAAAAATAAAATCTATGTTAGAAACTCCATCAAATACTTTTTCTCCTGTAATTAATTTATCAGAAGAGACATTAAAATAGTTAATAATTTCTAAGTTATTTTGAGGCTTCGTAGCTATTTTAGTTTTAAAACTTTCCTCTATTTGTTTTACGAATAAATCAATAAAAATGATTTTTTCATCTTTTGATAAATAATTAAATTCTTGTTCCAAAGAAATTCCATCAATATACTCAAAAGTTATGCTCATTTCACTCTTTTTTAGAATCTTTGCAAGTTTAAAATTATTAGAAATAATAGATTGACTAAGGGTATGATAACTTGTTATCATATGCATTAAATGAGGAATTGCTTCATGACACAAAGCTCTTTTTTCTACATATTTTATCCCATCTTTTTCATAAATACAAGTACCAATTTGATATTCTTTAGCTCGATCATTATTATTTTTTACATAAAGTATTTTCATTTATTGCTCACATATAACTAAAAATGAATTTGCAAAAAATTCATATTGATTATTTTTAATTATTTCTTTAAATGCAATTGTTTCATCAAATAAGTGATATCGGTTACTATCAAAATTTGTAGCAACTGCTAAATTACTGTCTTCTGTAGGTAGATAATTTGATGAATAAATTTCTAATGGTAATTTATAATCAGGATGAGGATAGTAAAAATCATATTTTGTATATCCTGAATTTGTTAAAAGATTTTCTAACTCAATTTTTCCAAAAGTTCTTATTTTATTAGTACGTTTATATCCCGTTATTCCATCAAACTCAATTCCCGTATGATCTTCTTTTGCTCCAGCAAAGTATTTTAACCCAAATTTATTTTCAATGGCTATAATAAGTTTCCCCGATGGCTTCAAATACTTTCTAATATTTTTTAAAAATTCTGAATAAGGATTTTCCCCTTCTGTAAAACTTCCAGCATATTCAAGAACTCCAATTAACGTAATATAATCAAACTTCTCAGTTATTTCCATATCATTTAAATTGCCCACTAAAATTTCAAAGTTTTGATATTCTTTGTTACGCTCTAAATTAATTTGAGATCTTATTTTAGAAAGTTCTACAACTTTGACAGATTGGAGTTTTTGGCAAAACATCCCTGTGAGCGCTCCACAACCACCACCAATTTCTAATAAAGTTTCATCTTTACTAAAAGGATACCAATTTATAATATTATTTCTAATAGAAGACAAATGATAAAGTACTGGCCATCGGTTATCTTGTGATAATACTTCATCAAAATCAGTTTTGTTTTTAACTATTTCTAATAATTCACATTCTATATCACCATCACTATATTGGTCATACCCTCTGTAATAACTTAAATCTAATTTCATTGACTTATCTTTATTTATAATTTTATACCATTGTATCTAAATATTAATTAATCCATTTATTAATTTTAGATAAAAGCTATATAAGGCTTTTAACATATTCCAGAAATTTACTATTTGATGCCCCATTTAAAGAAATATATTGTTTTCTTACTAATTGTACTTTCTTAGAAAACCACCAATCTTCTGGATTATCAATAATTTGTTCTGTAAATCTTGCCAAAGATTTAGGATTGGTGTGCAAAATTCCAACTCTTTCCAATTCATTAAATAATTTTTTATACTCATCTTTTATAAATACAAACTTTAAATTAAAAAAAGCTATTGTTGGTATATTATAATATATTCCTTCAGCAAAAGCACTACTTACAGTACCACAAATAAGCAATTTAGCTGAATTAATAAACTTTAGATTATCATAGCCAAATTCAATATTTTTTTTAAGTTTTTGGCATTTTCTCTTTAATCTTAGCTCAAATTTATAACTTACTATTCCCCTATTTGAAATATATGGTTTATACGTTATTTTGGATAAAGTATTAACGTTTAATAATCTTTCATAAATAGAAATAGTGTTTCTGTAACTTTTTTGGGCCTCTGAATTATACATATGGAAAAGTCCCATATCTGTATCATAAGATGACGTGTTTGCATAAGATAAGAAAAGAACCACTGTCCCTTTTTTTTTCTTACGATTGAGAGATTTATCATCATATCGCCAAAATCCTGTAGATATTAAATTCTTAATTTCATCATCTTTCCATCCAAAAGTAATATAATTATCTGAAATATTTGCTATGAATTTATACCAATTTTTTTCAATATATTGCCCATTTGCATGACTTAAAGAATGAATATTCTTTCCTTGTTCAGCTTGGATTGCCAAAAAAATAGCTAATTTATCATTACTGTACCAATCTTCACATAAAATATATTTTGTAGAAGGTAAATCAATATTATAATAATCGTAAATAGCAACAAAATCTTCGATAAAGCTTTTAGGCAAAAGGTATTTTAAGGCATTAAAAAAAAACTTATCAAAATTATCTTCAAAATCTCCATTTTCAAATTGTAGTTGATTTCGTTTTAACTGATTAATAGAAGTTGTCATTGTATTAACTATAGGTAAATACTTATAACCAATCTTTAAAGTATTGAATCTCTTTCTTATACTTTCACAAATATATGAGTTAATAATAATAACTTTTTGAGATGAAAAATAGGAACTAAGTGCCTTGTTACTAGTTGTATTGTGTTGTTTCTGAATATTAAATTTCTTAATTGAGTAATCAAAAATATTATGGGAGTAAAATGTATTTAAATATATAGAAAAGATTTGGTCTTGATACAAATCATTGGATAGTAATGTCAAAAAGCTTTCAACAGTATCCTCTGGATAAAAGAAGTTTTCTTCTTTTAAAGGTTTGTAAAGATTATTTGCTACATTAAAACATCTATACTTATTATATCGAATCCATAAAGCACTCGTTAAACGAAAGAAATAATAACTTAATACTTTATACCAAAATTCTTTTGAATAATTTACTTGATGAATTTCATTCAACTTTACAGAAACAATATCTCTATATTTTTTATATTTTTTTAAGATAATATCGTAATGTTCAATCATTCCATTTTTATCATAAAATAATTCATCAATAGATTCACTAGCATGAATATTACAATAGAATTCTTTTAACTGTTGAGATATAAAAATAAAATTATGTATATTCTTATTATAATCTGTTTGTTTTGAAACTATAAAATTATATTTCATTTTGTTGCCAAGATAGTCATATTCCCCGATAGTTTATATTCACACAATAAACGCTGAAAATCATCTAAAAAATCATCATATTGATTATTACTATAAATCATTTCCCAAAAATCTGAAAGATGGGTTTTCTTTTGCTCTGAGTAATTCTTTACAATAGAAGTATCTAAAATACCATCTGAAAAAACAATAACTTTACTAAATCCTGCACGTTTTAGCATCACTTCTATGGAATGAGGGTTAAAATAATTTAAATGTGCAGGAACAACTAAATTTCGATAAATTGCTCCTAATTCTAAGAAATCATATGCTAGGAAATTAGGCATAGTCATATACAAAGTACCTTTAGGAGTAAGCACATCATAAATACTTTTTAATACTTTAAATGGCTTTGGTAAATGTTCAAAAACTTCAAAAGAAATTACAGTATCAAATTTTATATTCAAATTCTTTTTAGAAAAAGCAGCAACATCTGATAATTCACAGTTAATTCCCTTTTTTTTACAAGATTCAATAGCTGATGGGCTTAAGTCAATCCCTGTAATATTTAAATTACTATCACGCTCTTTAAGAAGTTCAATTGTTATTCCATTCCCACAACCAAACTCTAATATATTTTTGGGCTTAGAATCTTGCATCCTTTGTAAAAATTTATCTACTCGGATTTTATATAACTCTTTTCGTTTTTCCTGCGTTAATTCAAGTATAGTATTTGCATGTTTTGCTTGTTCTGAGTTTGTATACCACCACGATAATTGTTTATTATTTGGTCGTGGAGATACAAAAAGAGTACTACATTTAGCACAATTCTGGAATTTAAAAGTATCTTTTTCAAATAATTTATAAAAATTCTTTGAACCACAAGCAGGACACTCCTTTAAAACTTTAAATTTATTACCAAATTTCTTATTAAAATTCTTAATATCATCGTGATACAATATTTCTCTGTTATAATTCAGTAATTTCTCGGGTCGAATATCATACTCTTGAATTTTCATCTTTTACCTCTATTCCATAGCTGATTGATAAACATTTTGAACAAATTGGATGCTTTTGCCAAGTATTACTAGAAAAGTTATGACGTAAATCAGCAAAAATACTTCCTTCCCAAATTTCATTAAGTGATTGTTTTAGAATATTCCCCATTACCATATTTGTAGCAAAGTGCGAACAACAGGGCAATACATTCCCATCACCTCTAATAATTGCTCTTTCAAAAGGACTGTGGCAAGTGATGTTTAAAGGTTCAACATCAAATCGTTTACTGTTCTTGGTTATAAGATGGTTTTTAGAATTATCTAACACGGGAGTTAAATACTCTTGTATCGAAATATAATCAACTTTATCTTTCCAAAATTCATACCACTCTTCAAGTTCTAATTCATTCTGGGATGTGCGTACAAATGAAATTCTTACAATAGGAAAAATTTTATTTAATTTTTTCTTTAACGCTAAAAAATTGAGGATATTGGAAAGCACTTCTTCATAGTTTGAACCTTCCCTTGCCTTTTCAAATGTTTCTTTTGAATAGCCATCAAAACCAATCCTTAAACGTGTTAATCCACTGTTTAATAATTCAATACTTTTTTTTTCATTTAATAAAGATGCATTTGTATTAATATATGTATCGACAACTGTATTTATAGAATTTACTGCTTTAATTCGGTCTATAATTTTATTATCAAGCAAAGGTTCATTGATTTGATTTAAACATATTGAAGGGATCTTCATTTCTTGAATGAATTTTACAGATTGATTAAATATTTCATCTGACATTGGCTTGGTTTTTTCATAACCAACAGAGTGAATGCACATTGAACACGAAAAATTACAAATTGAATTTGTTTCTAAAAGTAAAAAAAGTAATTCATTTTTTTTATTATTAGCCCATTTATTTCTATATTCTTTAAAAAGTTCTTTTTTAGGATGATATTTATAAATATATTCATCTATATTTCCATGTTTTGAGTAATCATT
>JBAYYP010000005.1:0-67698 GCA_041672955.1 Arcobacteraceae bacterium | reverse complement strand
TCGGATATAGAAGATACAAAAACATTAGAGAATTATCCTTGTTATGGAGGAAATGGACTTAGAGGTTACACAAAAACTTTTACACATGAGGGGACTTTTTCTTTAATTGGAAGACAAGGTGCTTTATGTGGAAATGTACATAGAATAACTGGTCAATTTCATGCAACAGAGCATGCTTTAGTTGTAACACCTTTTGAAAATATTGATACAAATTGGTTGCATCATAAATTAAAAGAGATGAATCTAAATCAATATTCAACAGGAGTAGCTCAACCTGGATTATCTGTAAAAAATTTAAATGATATTTCTATACTTGTTCCATCGTTGCAAGAGCAACAACAAATAGTAAAACAACTAGAAGAGATTGAAAATAAGATACAAAATATAGAAAAAGAATTAGAAAGACTTCCTAATAAAAAAGAAGAAATTCTAAAAAAATATATAATGAGCTCATAATAGCTATCTCATCGCCTACCTAATCTACCAACTCATCATCTCAATACGCCAAAATACAAGAAGAAAATAACGCTTGTTGTTTAATTGCAACAAGCGTTTATAGTTTACGCCGTTTTCTCTTCTACTTTTTGAGTATTCTCTTGTGCTTGTTGTGCAGGTGCTGGGGTTTCATCCTCTTTCATGGCATTTTTAAAATTTTTAATACCACTTCCTAAGCCTTTGGCTAATTCAGGGATTTTTTTACCTCCAAAAAGAAGCAAAATAACTAAAACAATAATACCCAACTCCATTCCACTTGGCATGCTAAACATGGTTTTCTCCATAATTAAATTTTTAGTATTATAACTCTTTTTTAAAAAAAAAGATATAACCTATGTCAAAAACTAATTGAAATATAAAAACTTACATCAAACAGATTGTCTTCGCTTAAAAAGTTATTTTTATGATAAATAACATAAGAAGGTTTGGTCGTTGTTTCATAATCACTTTCTAAAAGCCACTCGTGATAGACCCAGTGAATAAACTTTAACATATCTCCGTGTTTGCCTTGAAAATAAAATTTTGCATAAACTCCGTTGGATATTACAAAATGAGGAAGTCGGTTGTTGTTTAAGTCAACCTCTTCTTCTACGACTAAACACGCAATATATTGACACTCATTTAAAGGAGTGATAGTAGGATTGTCGTGTAAAAGCGCAATTTGTTTGTAGTGTTGAATATTATGATTTAAAATCCAAGTGTAGAGCTTTTGCCACGTCTCTTTTACATTGGTGTTGTATCCATTGTTTCGTATGTAAAAACTCTCCAAATCGGGCATTTTTACAATGCTGGGTTTTAGTTTACTAAAATTAGCTTGCGATTGTATAGCCTTTCGAGATTGTTGTAATATGGTCTGGGAATAGCTTTTATAAAAACCATTTCTCCACTGTTTAGGAGAAGCATTAAACCTCTGCTTAAATGCACTTATAAAAGATGATTGAGAGCTGTAACCACACAAATTTGCTATGTTTGAAATAGTTGAGTGCGTGTTGGTTAAGAGTAAATTGGCAGCTTTTTGAAGACGAATTGATTTAATGCTTTCATAAATATTTCTTCCAAATATCTCTTTAAAAATACGGTGCATATGAAATTTACTTACGTTTAAATCGTAACTCAACTCTTCAATATCGATGTTCGTATCTATGTGCGTGTAGATGTAATACATAATATTGTTTGCAATTTTAATACGTTTAGATAAGGTATCTCGTTTCATAACATAATTATAACACTATTTAACAATAAAATTAGCACAAATAAACAATAAATTACGCAAAAATTAAGAAGAATAATTTTTCTAAATAAACTACAATAAAATAAATTTTTAAAAGGAACCCCATGGAAACCAATGCAATTATGGAGTCTGTGAAATTTATGTTATTGGGAATGGGCGTGGTATATGCTTTTTTAATCATAATGATTTATGCGATTAAATTGCAAGCTAAAATTATTGGAAAATATTATCCAATTGAAAATAAAAGCCAAAATATAAAACCACAAACGCCAAACAACTCTATTAGTACATCTCAAAAAGTTGCGGCTATGGTAGCTGCCATTCATCATCATGAACAACAAAAAAAGGATTCCGATGTTTAAAACCATTTTATTATTGCTTACAAGTTCAATATTTGTTTTTGCAAGTCAATCTGAAGTGAGTGAAATTTTACCCGATATTACCATGACATGGGTTGGATTTTCATCGTTAATTATCTTTGTTGTAGGGTACTATTTCATAGCCACTGAAGACAAATATCATGTGGATAAAGCGAAACCTGCTTTGTTTATTGGTACATTTATGTTTATGCTTATTGGTGTATATTATGTTTTAAATGATTTAGATTTAAATATTTTACACGATGGCATTAACCACCTTATTTTAGAAATTGCAGGTATTTTCTTCTTTTTATTCGTAGCCATGACCTATATTGAAACGCTCATTCACATGGGTGTATTTGAACGACTGAAATACAATTTGGTCTCAAAAGGGTACACCTATAGAAAACTCTATTGGATTACAGGATTTTTGGCTTTCTTTATCTCTCCCATCGCCGACAACCTTACTACTGCTTTAATTTTATCAACAGTACTTATTACTATTGATAAAACCAATGTAAAGTTTTTAGTTCCAGGAGCTATTAATATTGTTGTTGCTGCAAATGCAGGTGGTGCGTGGTCTCCTTTTGGCGATATTACAACGCTTATGGTATGGAGTGCAGGAAAAGGTGTTTTTACGGATTTCTTATATCTGTTTCCAGCTTCTTTTCTAGGCTATATAGTTACTGCATATTTGCTTTCAAATTTTGTTCCTAATACAAAACCTGCTTTTGATGTTGAGAGTGAAAGAAAACCTTCAGTAATGAGAGGAGCTAATGTTGTTATGGGCTTTGGGGTTTTAACAATAGCGTTAGCCGTTCTTTCTCATCAATTTTTCCATTTTCCTGCTATGTGGGGAATGCTTTTTGGGTTATCGTTGTTAAAACTTTATGCTATTTTTATTCAAAGAAAATACAATGCTCCTTTAAATATATTTGAATCTATTTCAAAAATAGAGAATAATACCTTGCTTTTTTTCTTTGGAATTTTAGCAGCAGTAGGCGCGTTGTATTTCATTGGGTGGCTAGGACTTGCTGTTTTAGTCTATGAACCCACTTCTTTAGGAGCTACATGGTCTAATATTGCTGTTGGAATATTATCGGCATTTATAGATAACGTTCCTGTTATGAGTGCTGTTTTAAAAGCCAATCCTACTATGGGACTTGACCAATGGATGTTAGTTACATTAACCGCTGGAATTGGAGGAAGCTTAATTAGCTTTGGAAGTGCAGCAGGAGTTGGAGTTATGGGGAAAATGCCAGGAGTATATACATTTGCTAACCATATGAAATATTCATGGACAGTATTTGTAGGTTATGTGGTTTCTGTGTGCATATGGTACTTTCAATATGAAATATTGGGCATATCACATTAAAAAATAGACAAAGGGAGCCTTTCCCTTTGTTTTAAAATTTTTTTATTTGTCACTTGTTTGCTTCTAAACTTGACATACTTCTTTTACAATTAAATATGAAAATAATAAATATCTTAAAAGAGTCAATTCTTTATTCCTTGCAGCATAAACTTTTGTAAAAGCGTTTTCTTACAAATATTTCGATAAAATGTAGCCTTTAATTAAAACAAAAAAGGACACACATGGATTGGGGTAAAGTCACCTACATATTCTTTTCACTTATGAGCTTAACAACAACAGCTGGATTTTTATATGAGCCTAATGCCGTTGCTTTATTTATAGCAGCTGGTGTTAATGTTATTTCAACGATTTTAAAAATTGGTGTTAAAAATCTTTTGTCGGCTGAATTGTTGGCAAGTTCATTGGTGGCTGACTTACACCTAATCCCTGCTTTTATGGTTTTAACATTTATAGATGATGTAAGAATGGCTATTGCCTTAGCTATTGGTGCCGTTGTAGCAAATATTTATTCAGTTGCGTTGGCATTAATTGAGAGTGCTAAAAGTCAAGAGAAGGATAATTATTAATGCAATATAACCCAAAAGAGATTGAGAAAAAGTGGCAAACTTATTGGGAAGAAGCTAAAAGCTTTGAGCCAGAAGATGAACACACTAAAGAGAAAAAATATATTTTAAGTATGTTTCCGTACCCAAGTGGGCGAATACATATGGGGCATGTTAGAAACTACTGTTTAGGCGATGCCTTTGCACGATATTTTAGAAAAGCTAACTACAATGTTTTACACCCAATTGGGTGGGACAGTTTTGGAATGCCTGCTGAAAATGCTGCTATTAAACACAAACTTCACCCTAAAAAATGGACCTATGAAAATATTGATTATATGAGAAAAGAGTTAAATGCATTAGGATTATCTTTTTCAAAAACACGAGAGTTTGCTACAAGCGATGAACTTTATACCAAGTGGGAACAAGAGTTTATTATAAAAATGTTTGAAGAGAAGTTATTGTACAGAAAGTCAACTACTGTAAACTGGTGTGAGGATTGTCATACCGTTTTAGCCAATGAACAAGTTGAAGAGGGTTGTTGTTGGCGTTGCGAAAATGAAGTTGAACAAAAAGAGATGCCTGGGTATTATATTGGAATTACTAAATACGCTCAAGCGTTACTTGATGACTTGAAACTTCTAGAAAATCAATGGCCAAGCCAAGTTTTAACTATGCAAGAAAATTGGATAGGACGAAGTGAGGGGGTAGAGTTTACATTTAATTTAGATTTGGAATCACGCTATAAACTAAGTAAACATTTTAACTATTATAAAGTTTTTACTACAAGACCCGATACTATTTATGGGGTAACTTATTCAGCAATTGCTCCTGAACACCCTATTGTTCAATATTTGATAGAAAAAGAACTTATAAGCCCTAAAAAAATAGAAATTATTAAAAATATGCAAAAACACTCTGAAAAAGAGCGTTCAGCTATGCCTAAAGAAGGAGTTAGTTTAGGGTTAGATGTGGTTCACCCCTTAACCAATGAAAAAATACCTGTTTGGGTAGCAAACTTTGTTTTAAACTCTTATGGTGGAGGTGCAGTTATGTGTGTGCCTGCTCATGACCAACGAGATTTTGAGTTTGCAAGAGAGTATGATTTACCTATTAAGCAAGTAATAGTTTCCCAAACCCAAGAGCAGTTCAATTTAAAAGAAGCATTTACACAAGAGGGCGTTTTAATTGAGAGTGAAAGTTTTACAGGACTTAATTCACAAGAAGCAAAAAAAGCAATTATTTATCACTTTGAAAAAAACTCATTTGGTAAAAAACAAATCAATTATAAATTAAGAGATTGGGGAGTTTCAAGACAGCGTTATTGGGGTTCACCTATTCCTTTTGTGCATTGTGAAACTTGTGGATTGGTGCCTGAAAAAATAGAAAATTTACCGATTGCTTTACCTGAAGATGTTGAAATTACAGGAGAGGGAAATCCTTTGGATAACCATCTTACTTGGAAGCATTGTGCTTGTCCAAAGTGTGGTGAAAAAGCATTAAGAGAGACCGATACCTTAGATACTTTTGTGCAATCTAGCTGGTATTTTTTACGATATGCTACTAATCCAAAATCGTGGAAAAAAGAGGCTATTAATAAAAAAGATAGCGACTATTGGATGGATGTTGACCAATATATTGGTGGAATAGAGCATGCTATTTTACACCTATTGTATGCCAGATTTTTTACAAAAGCACTTAATACTTTGGGATATACCAATGCTAAAGAGCCATTTAAACGACTCTTAACGCAAGGAATGGTTTTAAAAGATGGGGCTAAAATGTCTAAATCTAAAGGCAATGTGGTTGACCCTGATAAAATAATTGAACAATATGGTGCTGATACTGCAAGAATGTTTATGATGTTTGCGGCACCTCCTACTAAAGAGTTAGAGTGGAACGACAGCGCCGTTGAAGGGGCTTTTAGATTTATTAAAAAGTTTGCTCAAAAATCTGAATTGGTTGCATTTTCAAACCTTGAAGAAATCAAAAATATTAAACAAGAAACACTCAATAAAGAGGAAAAAGAAGCTCGTAAAAAAGTTTATGAAGCGTTGAAAAAATCGAATGAAGTGTTTGCTAAAACCTATGCGTTTAATACATTAATTGCTTCTTCTATGGAAGCTTTAAATGCACTGCAAACTCAAAATAATCCTTTAATTTGGGCGGAAGGATATTATATTTTAAGTAATATTTTAGAGCCTATTATTCCACATTTATGTTGGGAAATTAGTGAAAATTTATTTAAAAGAGTTAATTTTAGTGAACAAATAAGTATTAAAGAAGAGGTTTTTTTACAAGATAATATCGTGTTGGCGATTACAGTAAATGGAAAAAAACGGTGTGAAATGGAAGTTTCAAAGGATTTGAGCAAAGAAGAGATTTTAACTCTTGCTAAAGAGCATGCTTTTAAATATATTTCAGGAAAAGAGATTATAAAAGAAATTTTAGTTCCTAATAAACTGGTTAATCTGGTTATTAAGGGTTAAATGATGTATAAAAAAGTTTTAATATTGGCGTTTCTTTTACTCTTTGCAGGGTGCGGATATAAGCCTACCTCACACTATGCTAAAGAAAAAATAAAAGGCAATGTCTTTGTGGATATGTTTATTAGTATTGAAGACCCAAAAAACTCGGTAATTATTAAAGACGCAATGAGTGAGATTTTGGTTTCCAGATTTGGTGCAAAACTTGTACACGACAAGAAATTAGCAGATACAACACTTTTTTTAAGACTCAATCGGGTTTCAATGCAAGTCTTACAATACGATGCACAGGGGTATGAAAAACTCTATCGAGCAACGGTTAATATTCATGTTAAGTATGCGTCCGTTGAAGAAAAGGGAAGTGTAACAGTAACTGGAAGCTATGATTTTGCCGTTGATGGTCAATATGAAATTTCAGAAGCAAAACGATTTGAAGCTATTAAAAATGCGGCAAGTAAAGCCTTAGAAGAGGTTATTTCTAAGCTTGCTATTGAAACATTTAGGAAAGAGCCCAACAATGAGGAAGAGGAAAAAGACAGTGCCAACAAAGAGCAACAACAGTAATTTAAATTTAGAAGAGTTTTTAAATTTAAAGACTCTGTATTACGATAAAATCGATTTTAACACGATCAAAGTAGCATGGGAATTTTTAAGACTTTATGTAAAATTGCCCTATGTTATTCATATTGTAGGCACCAATGGAAAAGGAAGCACGGGGCGTTTTTTAGCCCACTATTTGAACACGCTTGAATATAAAACCTTGCATTACTCCTCTCCTCATATTTTAAAATTTAATGAACGCATATGGATTAATGGCGAAGATGCCAGTGATGAGCTTTTAAACAAAGCTCATGAAGAACTGCAAACAATTTTACCTCTAAATATAGTTGAAAAACTGACTTACTTTGAATACACCACTCTTTTAGCACTCCTTTTAAGCTCAAAAATGGATTACCTTGTTTTAGAAGCAGGGCTTGGTGGGGAGTTCGATGCTACGAATGTGGTTATTAATGATTTAAGTTTAATTACCGCCATTGATTTAGATCACCAAAGCTTTTTAGGAAACACCGTTAGCAAGATTACCACTACTAAAATGCGCTCTTGTGATAATCTTATGTTTATTAACAAACAAGCCCATGAAGAGGTCTATGAAATAGCCAATGAGTATAATTTTCATAAAGCCAAAGAGTATGACACCTCTTCTTTAACACAATTTCCCTCTTACTTACACGAAAATCTAAACCTAGTGTTAACCGCACTAGAACATCTGAAAATTCCTTTACACTTAGAACACTTTAAAACAGTTCAACTTTTTGGACGTTGTCAAAAAATAGCTCCTAATATTACCATTGATGTAGGACATAATCCGCTTGCTGCAAGAGTGATTTTCAAGGAGTTTGAACAACGAAAGGTAAAAGTTTCTCTGGTGTATAACAGCTTGAACGACAAAGATTATAAAACAGTGTTAACTATTTTAAAACCTATTATTAATGAAGTCTTGATTATTGAAGTTGATGACAAACGAATAGTAGCTCAAGAAGTGTTGTTTGAAGTGTGTGAAAAACTTAATTTACCAGTCAAAGTTTTTGAAAATATAGAAGAATCTAAAGAATATTTAGTTTTTGGCTCTTTTACTGTTGTAGAGAAATTTTTAAGGGTAATGCCATAGTATGAAAAATAGATTAATTATAACGGTATCTGATATTAATGGAACAAAATCTTATAATGTTCACCAGTTTATTAAAAGAACAATTGGTTTTTTAATTCCTACTATTTTAATTATTTTAGGAGGCTCTTTTTGGTTTATAACAGCACTAAAAGAGGATATTCATATAGTTAAAAAAGAAAAAGAAGATAAAATTAGAGGACTTATCGAAAAAGAGAGTAAGTTAAAAGTACAAAATTCGTTGTATTCTTTGCAAATAAAAGATAAAATAAAAGATATAGATGAATTAAGTTCAAAGCTTGATGACATTGAAGAGTTAATTGGTGTAAAAGGTGAAGATGACACAACATTAATTCAAAGAGCTACCTTAGCCAAAATAGATATGCAGCTTAAAGCATTTATGTTACAAATAATCCCAAGTGGAAGTCCTTTAAAAAGCACAATTATAACCGATGCGTATGGATACAGAATTCACCCAATTAGTAAACAAAGAAAGTTTCACCGAGGAATAGATTTGCGGGCACAAATGAGAACGCCTGTTTATTCAACTGCCGATGCAGTGGTTAAATATGTTCAAAACAGTGACCGAGGTGGATTTGGGAAAGTGGTCATGCTTATGCACAACTATGGCTTTGAAACAGTCTATGCGCATTTGGATTTGGCAAAAGTTAAAGTAGGAGAGGTCATAAAAAAAGGGCAGCTTATAGGTTTAACGGGGAACAGTGGTATTAGTACGGCACCTCATTTGCATTATGAAATTAAATATGCCACTAAAATACTAAATCCATGGTCTTTTATTAAATGGGATATTAAAAATTATGAATCAATCTTTCAAACACAAAGGAGAGTAGAATGGGAATCTTTAGTAGCAATGATAAGCAGTCACATGAACAAATTGGAGCTACAGTAATTCCTAGCGGTACACATATAATTGGTGGAATTAAAACTGAGGGTACCATTCATATTGACGGAAAATTTGAAGGCGTTATTTCCATGGCAAAATATGTCATTATTGGGAAAACGGGCGAGTTTTATGGAAAAATAGAAGCTCAAAATATTTCAGTAAATGGATATATTGATGGCAAAATTGATTGCGATAAAATTTCTATTTTAGCCAATGGAAAAGTGCGGGGTGAATTAAAGTACAACCATTTAAGTATTGAACCAAATGGTTTATTTGAAGGACAAGGAAAGCTTAAAAACTATACATTTAGTGGCCGTTATGCCCATGTAAAAGAGAGCATACAAGGGCGTTTGAGCAACGAAAAATAGTCGAATGAACTCTGTACAGCAACAGCTTAATTTGCTAATAGAGCAGAAAATTAGCTTAGAAAAAGAGATAACAAAACTTGAAAATATTTTGTTGCAACAAAAAAAAGAGTTTACGAAAGATGAAAAAATTGAACTTTTTAAAGCCCTTTTTGTAGGAAGAGTTGATATTTATGCTAAAAAATGGATAAGCAAAGATTTAACCAATGAACGCTTTTTCCCTGCTACGCAAACTTTTAAAGGGGAAGACTATTTGCCCTTAAGCAACGAAGCTATTGAGAAACATTTAAGAGGACAAGAACAACTAGCAACTTTTTCTATACTTCCAGGAAACAGGACTAAATATTTAGTTCTAAAAATAGCGGAAGAAGAGGCGTATAAAGTCCAAATGGCACTAAATCAACAAAAATTAAAAGGCTATTTTGAACGCACTTCAAGCAACGATTTTAAAGTATGGCTTTTTTTTAACTCTTTTACGGAAGCAAAAAAAGCAAAAGATTTGGGCGAATTTATTTTACAAAAAGCACAAGCCAGTGGTGAGATTTTTCCCAATCAAGAGTTTGTAAATGCCAGCAATTTAGGCAAATATGTGGAGTTACCACTTTTTTTACAACACAGAAAAGAACATAAAACTGTTTTTATAGATATTGTTACTAAACAACCTTTTTCAAATCAGTGGGCGTATTTAAATGAAGTGGTTAGAATATCTTCTATTGAAGTAGAGCATTTGGTAGAACAAAATGAGGTAATCCCTTCTTCTTTAGAGTTTGAATCAATCATTTTTCCAAACTTTGAAATTAAAATATTTTTATACGATGGCGTATTTATACATACCCAAAATCTCTCTAAATCTTTGTTGAACAAGCTTAAAGGGTTTGCTAGTTTTGAAAACCCACAAATTAAACTCTTAACGAGTTTGCGAAAACCTTTGTACAATACTCCCAAAATTATTAAGTCGTTTGAAGAAGAGGGTGAATTTTTAAAACTGCCACGAGGTGTTTGGGAAAAAGTAAAAGAACTTTTTGAAAGTAACAAGGTGTCATATGTTCTAGATGACAGAAGAGTAAGCACACCAAACTATTTTCCTAAAGTAGTGTTTACTTTAAGGCAAGAACAAGAAGATGCTATTGAGCGTATTAAAGCGTTTGAAAATGCTATTTGTGTAGCACCTCCTGGATTTGGTAAAACTTTAATTGGTGCGAAAATGATAGAAGTTAGACAAGCCAATACTTTGGTTGTAGTAAATAAAAATATGCTTTTAAATCAATGGATTGATAGATTTTGTGAATATTTTAATTTTAATAAAAAACAAATAGGGTACTTAGGAAAAGGTCAAAATACACTTAATGGGCATTTAGATGTAGCAACCATGCAAAGCTTAAAAAATGCACCTGAACTTATAGATAACTATTCGTTTATTATTGTAGATGAGTGCCACCATATTCCAGCAGTTACCTTTGAGCAAATTATAAAAGCCTTTAAAGGAAAATATGTTTTAGGATTAAGTGCCACTCCTAATAGAAAAGATGGGCTAGAACCTATTTTATTTCAACAATTAGGTGAAGTAGCTTACCGATTTAAAGCAAAAAAAAGTTACGGAAATAAAGTTAAAATTGTGCAAACTTTTTTCCAATCCAATGCCGATAATTATGCGGCACTTATTAATGAAATTTGTATTGACACAAAAAGAAATCAACAAATTTTAAAAGAGATTGTGTTATATCAAAACAGAACTATTTTAGTGTTAACCGATAGATTAGAACATATTCGTGAGCTAGAAATGCTATTGGATGAAGAAAAAATAGAATATATAAGCGTGCATGGAAATTTAAACAAAAAGGAACAAAATAACAATATGAACAAAGTACAATCATCGAAATTGATACTTGCAACAACCTCTTTTTTTGGTGAAGGAATTGACTTTCCTCATTTAAATACAATTATTTTTGCAACTCCCATTTCATATTATGGAAGACTTATACAATATTTAGGTAGAATCGGGAGAAATGGACAAGCGTGTTTGGCTATTGATTTTTTAGACTCAAAAAATGCGATGCTTAATTCAGCATATAAAAAACGCAAAGAAGGCTACACACAGATGCATTACAGTTTATTAGGGAGCAATTGATGTTAGGCGTCATTGTATCAACCATTTTTATTGCCATCATTGTTAACTTGCTACTCAAACGATTTCATCTTCCTACTATTATTGGATATATTGTTACAGGAACAATAATAGCTTATGCTTTTGGATTGCAATCGGCTGTTAATAACCACGACTTAAAGATCTTAGCCGAGTTTGGGATTGTATTTTTAATGTTTACTATTGGACTTGAATTTTCATTTGCTTCTTTAATGCGAATGAGAAAAGAAGTATTTGTAACAGGAACACTTCAAATTATTGTTACTTCTATTTTTGTATATATAATTTGCCACTATATTTTAGGCTTCGATTTTAAAACTTCTATGGTTATAGGAGCCGCACTATCACTTTCTTCAACAGCTATTGTATTAAAAACATTTAACGAAACCAGAGAAATTACCAAACCCTATGGGAGAAGAGTTCTTGGAATTTTAATCATGCAAGACATTGCAGTTATCCCTATTTTACTCATGATTTCCATTTTTTCAATGCAAGATAACGCCAATGTGGTAAGTATTGTTTTGCATACCACAGCAGCTGCTTTTGGGTTAATTGCAGTTTTATTTATTATTGGAAGATATTTACTTGAGCCTTTATTTACACACGTAGCTCGTTCAAAATCCGATGAACTTTTTGTGGCATCGGTTTTATTTGTGGCTATGGGTTCTTCGTATTTAGCAAACTATTTTGGCTTTTCTTATTCACTAGGAGCATTTGTAGCAGGTATGTTAATTGCTGAAACAAAGTTCAAACATCAAGTCGAAGCTGACTTAACTCCTTTTAGAAATATTCTTTTGGGAATCTTTTTTATTACCGTGGGAATGCAAATTAATTTCTCAGTAATTGCTGAATACGCATTAATTATTATTATTCTTTTACCAACGCTGGTATTGCTAAAATATTTAATTATTTATGCCATTGTAAGGCTTGATGATACTAAAAGAGTGGCTTTTAAAACAGCACTTTCTTTGGTGCAAATTGGTGAATTTTCCTTAGCGGTGTTAGAATTAGCCAGAAATAATCATTTAATTGATCCCACCTATTCACAAATTATTATTGTAACTATTGTAATTTCTATGATACTAACGCCACTGGTGCTTAAAAACCTCTCAAAAATGGCGGCAAAAATTATCCCTGAAGACAGCATGATGATTTGTAATGTGCTGCAAGTAGATGAAGATACTAGAAATCATATTATTGTTTTAGGGTATGGAAGTTTAGGGCAAGAAGTAGTTAAAGAGTTAAAACGAGAGGGCAAAGAGTATTTTGTAATTGAAAGCAATTTAAAATATTATGAAGAGGGCAAAGCTAAAAATGAACCTATTTTATATGGAAATGCTATTCATAAACATATTTTAGAATCAGTTAAAATAAAAAAAGCCTCAGCAATTATTGTAGCAATTGATAACCCTGAAAAACTGCATCTTATTTGCGAAATAATTGATGATTTAACAAAAAATATTAAAACCATTGTAAAAGTAGCTAAAGGTGAAGAAAAAGATGAACTAGAGGGGCTTCACTTAAAGCATATTATTGTTCAAAACAGCGAAATTGCAAAAGCTTTAGTAAAGGAGACCTACGTCGTATGAATAAATCATTAGTGGCTAATTTTTTAGCTTTTATTCTCTCATTGGTTGGATTTTTAATAAACAATGAACTGCTTTTTATGGTGGGATTATTTGCGTTAAGTGGCGCATTAACCAACGCAATTGCTGTGTATATGTTGTTTGAAAAGGTGCCTTTTTTATATGGAAGTGGCGTTGTTGAAAATAGATTTGCTCAATTTAAAGAGGGAATTCACGGTTTAATGATGAACGAATTTTTCACAAAAGAGAACTTGCAACGCTTTTTTGAAGAAGAGGTAAGCAGTTCTAAATCAAGTTTTAACTTAACACCAATTTTAGAAAAAACAGATTTTACGCCTGCTTTTGAATCACTAAAAACAGCCGTAATAGAGTCTCCTTTTGGAGGAATGCTAGGAATGTTCGGAGGCGTGGCAGCACTTGAACCCCTAAAAGAGCCTTTTATAAATAAACTTCAAGCTTCAATTGTCCAAATTTCAAAAAACGAATCGTTTCAAAATGCCTTACATGAAAGTTTAGGAAATTCAAATATCAGCGATGATATTTATGAAAAAGTAAGCTCTATTGTCAATAAAAGGTTAGATGAACTCACCCCTAAAATGGTAAAAGAGATAATACAGAAAATGATAAAAGAGCATTTAGGTTGGTTAGTTGTTTGGGGTGCTGTTTTTGGTGGAGTTATAGGGGTTGTTTCAACTTTTGTGATGTAATTTTCATTTATAACATAAATTCAATGGCATCTTTGGAACTACCAAGACACAATCCACCATCAATAATATTTTCATTAAAATATTCTTCATTTTCATCCTTTTCATTGGAAGAGTAGATATTAATCATATATCTACCCTCAGGACTTTTAAATATTTCATAAAATAAACTATTATATTTAAACTCAACATTTTTATTTTTTTGTAGCTTATAAGATAGCTCTAGAATTATTTTTTCTTTTATAGCTGACCCTTTTCATATTTAATTAATATAGAAAAAATTGTAACAAATTATAATTAAAATTGTTTGAATTATTGCAATCTGCAATAATTCTAATTTAAAACTTTAAATATGTTAGAATACTAAAAAAATTAAAGAAGAGCATTGACTAAACCAATAATTAAAACCAGTTCATATCAACCTTTTGTTAAATGGGTAGGAGGGAAGAGAGGGTTGCTTTCTCAAATTACTCCGTTATTACCAAAAGAGTTTAATAATTATTTTGAGCCATTTGTTGGTGGAGGTGCTTTGTTTTTTGAACTTTACTCAAAAGGACTTTTAAATAATAAAAAAGTCTATTTATTTGATATCAATGCTGAACTTATTAATGCGTATAATGTAGTTAAAAACTATCCTACTCAACTTATTAATGAACTTGAAACTTTTAAGCAAAAACACTCTAAAGAGTTTTTTTATGAAATACGAGCTTGGGATAGAGAAGAAAGTTTTTTACATAGAAGTGAAATACAAAGAGCCGCAAGATTTATTTATTTAAATAAAACTTGTTTTAATGGATTGTATAGAGTTAATAAAAAAAACCAAAATAATGTACCAATAGGCAGTTACATAAATCCAAATATTTGTGATGTTGAAGTAATATTAAGTGCAAGTAGAGCTTTAAAAAATGTCAATATCTTAAATGCAAGTTATAAGGAAGTGTTAAAATATGCTTCCAAAAATGACTTGGTCTATTTTGATCCACCATATTATCCACTAACTCAAACAGCAAGTTTTACTTCATATAGCGAATTTGAATTTTTAGAAAAACAACAAATAGAATTGTATGAAACTTTTAAAAGTTTAAGCCAAAAAGAGTGTAATGTGTTACATAGCAATTCTGATACACAGTTTATAAAAGATTTGCATAAAGATTTTGAAATAAAAGAACTTTTTGCAAATAGATTTATAAATAGTAAGAGTAGTGAGCGTGGAAAGATTAGTGAAGTTATTGTGAGGAGTTTTAAATAATTATGATTGAATGCGATAATAATAATGAAATACTTGAAACTATTATAAAAGAATTACCATCCAATCAAGGTGGTTCTGGTAGACATAAATGCGTTATTTGTGCATTCTCTAATGGTTTTGAAGATGGAAAGCTAAATAATAATTTGTCTCATAATGATAAAGACATAGAAATCTGCAATCATGGAAGCTTTGCTCCTATTGAAAGAATATATAATATACATGAAAATCAAAAGCCAAGTCAAGGAAGACACAAATGCTTAATTTGTGCATATCATATTGGATTTAATCAGAGTATAGGAAAATTAAATGAATTGATAAGGACAAATAATATTAATTATGGAATGTTAAATTTATTAAATGAAAGAATTGATATTAATAATACAACTCATAAAAATGACTCTAGTTCAAAAAAGAAGATAAAAATTAATTATATTAAAGAACAAAGATTTAAAACTGAGTTAGGATTACTTGGAGAAAAATTAGTTTGTAAATATGAAAAAGAAAATGGATTTTCAATAAAACATGTATCTTTAGAAGATGACAGTTTGGGTTATGATATTGAATCATCTATAAATAACAATAATAAATTTATTGAAGTAAAAACTACTACTAGTGATGTAAATACAGCCTTTTATTTATCAAAAAATGAGTTAGAGTTTTTAAATAAAAATCAAGATACTTTTTTTATTTATAGAGTTTATAACTATAATTTTTCTACTCATTGTGCTGATTTAAAAATTATCAATGCAAAAGACTTTTTAAGAGATTATACTCTTGAATGTCAATCATATATTACTGCTGTAAATAAAGGTTTTGAATGAAAACAAGAAAAGATACTTACAAATTTTTAAAGATAAGCAAATGATGAATAAAAATTTCTCAACTCTAAAAAATACATTACAAGACTCAATTTTTACATGGGACTATTTCACAGACTTTGAAAAAGTCAAAAGAAATGTAAAAAAAATAGAAAAAGAGTTAAACCTATTAAACTATCTTATTGGCAAAGAAAATATTGAAGAAGAGTTTTTATCTTTGATTGAAGAGTATCCAAAGGTTAGAAAAATATTGCCTATTTTAATTGCTATTCGAGATGATAAATTAGCAACTACTCCTATTATTACAGATATTGAAACTTTGATACCAGAAAATAAACGATATATTTTTAATGATGAAATAAATGAAAATATCAAAAAAGAGTTGCTTATATTTTTTAAAGAAACAGGATTAAAAGATTTTTTTGAAAATAAATCAGTTAAAAATTTAGTGGATTATTGTATTGGTGTTGAAGTTGGATTTGACACAAATGCACGAAAAAATAGAACTGGTGACTTAATGGAAAGCATAGTATCAAATTTTTTAGAAGAGTTTTGTACTGAAAATAAAAACTTTCATTATATTGAACAAGCGACACAAAAGCGAATTAAAAAATGTTTTGATTATGACATTGATATTGATAAAAATAGTCGAAGATTTGATTTTGCTTTACATAATAAAGATAATAATAAACTTTATTTATTAGAAGTCAATTATTACAGCGGTGGCGGTTCAAAATTAAAAGCAACTGCTGGTGAATATCAATACTTACATAACTTTATAAAAGCACAAAATATTGAGTTTATTTGGATAACAGATGGTAAAGGTTGGTTAACTGCCCTTAATCCTCTAGAAGAAACTTTTCATCATAATGATTATGTAATTAATTTAGAAATGCTAAAAAATGGTATTTTAAAACAAATATGTATATAAAATATATAGTTTTGTATATTCTTTTATATACTAATAAGAAAAAATGAGTTATAATTATGTTAGAAAAAGATATTAAAATTGAATTGATAAAAAGAGATTTAAAACCCAGTGATGTTTATAAAGCATTGGGTATTGAAAGAGCACATTTTTATCAAGCTATAAGAAGTGCTACTTTAACCAATAAAACATTATTGAAAATATTGGATTATTTAGAACTTGAAATATCTGTAACTTTAAAACATAAGGATACATAATGGAACTTTTCCAAAAGTTATATATTGCAAATATAGATGAGGTTTCAAAAGAGGTTGAAGAAAGTTTTTTAATGTGTGGTAAGAATTGGGATTTCTATTTTACCAAAAAAGACAATAAAACCGATTTTGAAGAATTAGACAATATACAATACATAGAATTTGTAAAGAATATAGAGTTTCAGCAATTTCTATCAACTCATAAAGTGATTGACTACTCAATAGAAGATGATAAATCAATGGTATTATTTCATGGCTAAAATAAAACAACTTAATCCTGAAAACTTTGAACAAGAGTGTACAACTGTTTGGAGTTTTGCAAGGCGTGGAAATTGGGCAACACATAATTCAAAGTATAGAGGAAATTGGGCTCCTGAAGTTGTAAGAAATTTGCTTTTAAGATATTCAAATGAGGGCGATTATTTACTTGACCCTATGATAGGTGGAGGAACTACTGCTATTGAATGTAAACTTTTAAATCGTAATTTATTAGCTCTTGATATAAATCCAAATGCGATTGAACTTACCAATATTGCTTTAAATTTTGAAAGTGAATTTAATCCTAAAATAAAAGTACAACTCAATGATGCAAGAAAATTATCTATGCTTAAAGATGAAAGTATAGATTTTATTTTAAATCACCCGCCTTATGTGGATATTGTAAAATACAGCGAAAAACAAATCGAAGAAGATTTATCAAATATACACGATTTGGAAAAGTTTTGTAATGAGTATGAGAAAGTCATTAAAGAGTTGTATCGAGTTTTAAAACCAAACCAATATTGTGCCATTTTAATTGGAGATACAAGAAGAAATAAAATGTATCAACCTTTGGCATTTATGGTAATGCAAAGATTTTTACAAAATGGCTTTTCTTTAAAAGAAGATATTATCAAACACCAACACAATTGTAAAGCAACAGGTTTTTGGGTAAATAAAAGTAAAGAAGCTAATTTTTTACTTATCATGCATGAGCATCTGTTTATATTTAAAAAAGTAATTTAGGAGAAATTTTGACAGATATAGAACTGTTAGTCATAGTACATAAATGGATTAAAAGATAAAGAAAAATTTGAGAAGATGTTATAAAAGAGGGGTTTATTAAAGTTCCCGAAGAAGAGTTTGTTTATACAGCAATTTCAACAACAACAACTTGTGCTACAAAAGTGTATATTTTAGAGGTGTTTAAAAAGGGTTGCAAAAAAGTGAGTTTGAGTCTTGATGAAGCAATTTCACATATGGCAATGCAAAGCGTATCTAATGATTTTGTATCTTTTTAATAATTGACATTTAGGAGGTATTCGCCTATAATATAAAAATAAAAAGGTATAGTCATGACACAACAACAAATTAGTAAACTACTAGATGTACCAGATAGAACACTTAGGGATTGGAAGCAAAGCCGCCATAGACTATACTCTCTTTTACAATCGTTAGATTATGATGAAACTAAAGAAAAAATAAATGCAGTAGATACTGATGATATAATAGTATTCAATCCTAAAGATTTCTCACACAATCTTTTTTGGCAAACAAATGAACAAAGTGAACAAAAGGTATATGCTGTCATCTCAAACTATCTCTCAAGTATGGATGAAAATGATATAAAAACGCTCTGCAATCAGTTTGGTAAAAATATGGTTAAAAGTGTACTATCAGATAAATATAAAAAAATGTACTCTAAAGGATATATTGCAACTAGTGGGATGGATATACCTTTGAGCGGTACTTATAATCAAAATGAGATATATAGACAATTATTAGGTGTGATAAATGACTGTTAATGTAAAAAATGCACTAGATAAAATTTGCAACAATGAAATATTTAAAGATGAGCTGTACTTCGTAGGAGGTACAGCTTTGGCTTATTATCTCAATCACAGAGTATCAGAAGATATAGACATAGTCTCTTCAAAAGCTTTGCCATATAGAAAAATTATTCCATCTATTACAACACTAGGTGCTACGAAGCTTCAAGATGAAAATGTAAGAGCTTTAAGAATGGCTGGTTTGTTCCCTGATGAGTTTATGATAAAATTTATACTTGATAATGTGAAACTAGAGTTTTTTCAAGCTAATAGACCTATACAAAAAGAAATATTGTTAGATGCTAAATTCTCTAATTATCAAAACGCAAATTTAAAGATACTTGATGTTAAATCAGTTGCTAAATTAAAAATAGTTGCTTTAATAATGAGAGAAAAATCGAGAGATCTATTTGATTTTGGAGCAATACTAGAGCATAAAGTACTTTGTGAGGATGAGATGATTGAATTATTCTCAAAAATTGATAGTAAAATTAAATCTCTATCTGATGTAACTAATTTTATTAAATCAAAAAAAGAGCCTAAAGATGATGAAGCTGTTTATCTTAGCGAGAGTAAAAGAATAGATTTAACTTTTGAAGAAACTAAAGAACAAGTTATTCGAACATTGAAAAGTTACAAATAAAACAAAAAGTAATTTTAAATAATGTTGTCTTGAAGTCGCTGTATATCAGCAAGTATGTTTTGATGGATGTATTTATATCTAAGTTTTAGCTCTGATTTGTCAGATTGAAATTTATCAGATAATGAATATTCTTGTAATTTTTTATACTCAGAAGACATTTGAAACTCATTTGCTTTTTGTAAAATATCTGGACTTATGGAATGGTAACCTAATTTCAGACAAAGAATTTAAATAATTCTACGTTAAAATAAAATGAATAAGGTTTAACATGAAAAAATATAGTAAAGAGTTTAAAGATTCAACAGTGCAGCTTATTATTAATAACAATGAAAGTGTTGTACAAGTAGCAAAAGATTTAGATATAAATCCAACAACATTATATTCTTGGGTTACATCTTATAAGAAAAAACATAATCTTCCAACCAGGAATATTAATTTAAGAAATACTCAAGTGGAGAGTGAATCAGAAGAGTTAAAACGCCTAAAATGGTAAAAGAGATAATACAGAAAATGATAAAAGAACATTTAGGTTGGTTAGTAGTTTGGGGTGCTGTTTTTGGTGGACTAATAGGCGTGGTTGCTACGCTGTTTTAGATTCATGAAAAAGAGGAATTAAATCGGGTAGTAGTGAATACTTGGGACTCTAAATAATTTGATATTATATGCAAATAATAAGACCACAGCTGGCTTCGGTCTTATTATTATTCTTCTTCATTTAGTTTGAGGTTTTAGAATGTAATAACTCTTAAATTCTAACTTTTAAATTATTCTTCTTCAAAGACCATACATCTTGTTGCAAACTCTTCTTTGGTTAATTCAATCTCTATGGCGTCTTTGGAAAGCTTTTTATCTTTAATGGCTTGAATTAAAATGGTTATATCTTCATCTTTATTTAGAGGTCCTATAAAAACTTCTATGATATTATTTATATTTCTGCAGGCGTGAATTCTAGTATCTAGCTGTTTTAACTCATGAAGATACGATTTGTAGATGGCTTTTTTATTGGTATTAATTTGAATAAACTTCAAAAAAGTATTGGCACTCTTTTCTTCTTGAGTTATCGGCTTTTTTGTCTCTTCTTGATTGGCATTTTCTTGAGTTGCAGAAGTTTCTGTATTAGTAGCAATTGTTTCTTCTCTTACGTTTTCTTTATTTTCTTGCTCTACTACTTCTTGTGCCGCTTTGTTTTTCTCTTCTTGCTCTAATGCTTCTTTGTGGGCTAACTCTAAGGCTACTTTTTCTTGAGCCTCTTTTTCAAGTCTTAATTTTAATTCCTCTTCTTCTTTTTCGAGTCGGAGTGCTTTTAACTTTTCCTCTTTTAAATATTCCTCTTCGGTCATACCTAAAAGTTCATATTTAGTTAAGCTTTCAAGCTGCTTGTTGAGTCTTGGTACGTTAATATGATCAATTTTAAAGACATATGTTTCAAGAGGAGTTAACTCTACTGGTTTAGAGTTGTTTTCTACTGTTTGTTCTTGAGGTTCACTGCTGCTTGTGAAGATGAAAACAACAATTAATAAGATTAAAAGAGCTAAAGCAATTAGTAATATACGAATAGTTTTAGACTCTTTTAACTTTGTTTTTAAACTTGGTTTTTCTTCATCTTGCATACTTTCATCAGCAGCATCTGCAGATTCAGCTGATTTGAGTTTTCCACCGTTCAATATTTCTAGAGGTTCTATCTCATCAGGGGTGTTGATATTATTGTTATATTCATTGGTTTTTTGTGAGGAAGAATCATCTTGCGGTAAATCCCTTTCAAGTCCTTCAATATCGCCAATAGCTGCGTGATCTTCATCTAAATCAGTTTCTTTGTTTTCTATTTCATCTGCCATTTGAACTCTTTACTTTTCGTTTTTCTTTTTGTTTTTCTAAAATTTTATCTTTATTTTTTTCGTAATACTCTTTTCTATATGCTTTTAATGCTTCTTTTTTCTTTTCACGATAAATTTTGTCATATTGTAGCCTCTTTTCTTTATTTTCTTCATAATATTGTTGTTTTTGCTCTTTATACGCAACTAACTTCTCTATTATCTTATCTTTTCGGCTATCAACATAGTTTTTTTGTTTTTTTGCTATATCTTTAATGGTTTGTGCAAAAAAATCACTTTGTAACTCTTTTTCATAATCAATTTCAGGTTTAACAGCTGCACCTGAAGAGATTTGTTGTTCGAGTTTTTTCTTTAAATAATACTCTTTTTTCTTCTTTTTATGTCTTAGTATGTTCTCTTTGCGAATACGCTTAAGTTCTTCTAAATCCATTTTAGTTAATTGTTATCTTTTTAATCTGTTAACAATATCAAGCATATCATCGGTTGTTGATATTGATTTAGAGTTTGCTTCATATGCTCGTTGTGCGGTGATTAAATCAACCATCTCATTAACAAGTGCAACGTTTGAAGATTCAATCATAGATTGTCTGATTCCCCCAAGGGCATCTTCTGTTGGGATTCCTTCTATTGGATCACCTGATGCTGTTGTTGCTTGAAAAAGTGAGTCTCCTAGTGGATTTAAACCAGCTGGATTAATAAAATCAACTGTCATAATTTGACCTAACTCTTCGGTGTTTCCTGTAGCTGGGTCTAGGGCTGTTACAATACCATCTTTTGCAACAGAAATATCTTTAAATGTATTTGGAATAACAATTTCAGGCTCTACCATATAACCACTTCCATTTACCAATGTTCCCTCTTCATTGAGCTTAAAAGCACCATTTCTAGTATAGGCTAACTCGCCATTTGGAAGTGTGATTTGAAAAAATCCTTTTCCTTCAATTGCCATATCAAGTGGGTTTCCTGTAATTTTTAAATCCCCTTGAATAAAGTTTTTTTGAATACCAGAAACTCGAACCCCTAAACCTACATCTATACCTGTGGGGTTAAGAGTAGTTTGAGAGGTTCTTCCTGCTGTGTAGTTGAGTGATTCGTACATTAAATCTTGAAACTCAGCACGGTCTTTTTTAAAACCTATAGTGTTAACGTTGGCGATATTATTCGAAGTTACATCTATTTGGTGCTGTTGGGCGTTCATTCCCGTTGCTGCTGTGTATAAGCCTCTGATCATTTTAAATCCTTCTTGATGGCGTTGTCAATAGTGTAGATTATATTTAAAGAACTTTTAAAGTTAGATTAAAAATAATATATCTTTTTTTAAGTCATTAAGTGAAAATTTAAAACAATTTAAATATAATGTACCAAATTTTATTAATTTGACTGCTAAGGGTACAAAGATGAAAATTCTTATTGTTGATGATAGTTCTACTATGAGAAGAATTATTGGAAATGTTGTGATGCAACTGGGATATACAAAAGATGATTTTGACGAGGCTGAAGATGGGCTAAAGGCTTGGAAAGAGTTATCACATAAAAAATATGATGTTATTTTAACCGATTGGAATATGCCAAATATGAACGGTTTAGAACTTGTAAAGCGAGTTAGAAGCGAAGGTTCGCACCAAAGCATCCCCATTATTATGATTACAACAGAAGGCGGCAAAAACGAGGTTATTACAGCTTTAAAAGCAGGCGTAAATAACTATATAGTTAAGCCATTTAGTGCAGATATATTAAAAGAAAAATTAGATGGTGTTCTAAAATAACATAAGAAACAAAGGGTTTTGCAATGAGTATGAGTCAAGAAGAAATTGAAGCATTGATGAATGGAATTGAAGTACCAGAAGATAGCAGTGATTCAGAAGTTGAAGAAGAAGAGGTAGAATCAGAAGAGAGTCAATCAATGAGTGAAGAGGATATTGCAAAACTTCTTTCACAAACTGATGATGAAGCTGAAACTATTGAAGAAATAGAGATTACAACTAAAGATGTTAAAAATAATATTTCAGAAGTATTAAATGAAATTGATAATATGGAAGATGACGAAACAAATACCACCGAAGATGATTTTCAAGAAATAGTAGAAGAAGAGAGTAGCTCTGATGATGATATTGAATTTACTGCAAAAGCGAAAAGTTGGACTGAAAAGAAAATTACTAAAGGGGAGTTTCCATTCCCAGCAGAACCCAGCACAAGAGTAGTAAGCCAACTAAATGAAGTTGCCCATGACAGTGAAGAAAAAGCAGGACAAATTTTCGATGTTTTAAGTTATATCTTAGATGACAATGCAGTTACTCAAAAAAGCAATAAAAAGGTTATAGCATTTGTAGATAAACAAATTGAATTGTTAAATACTTTAAGCAAAAAATTTCCTAATATTAAACTCTTTGAAGAGAGATTACAAGAAGCTCAAGAGATAAATGACGTTACAAAAGATTTAGCAGTTAGAATCAGTGCTGAAGATATGAAGCTTTTTGAAGCAATGGAATTAATGCAATTTAATGATATTAATAGACAAAAAATTGAGCGAGTTATGTCAGTAATTCGTAAATTAACTGCGTATTTAAATAACCTTTTTGAAGAAGATGAAGATTATGAAGAAATAGCCGTAGCAAAACATATTCACGGTGACAGCAACTCAGATTTAGTCGGTGCTGAAGATTTAGATGCGTTAATCGCAGAATTTAGTAAATAAAGGACTTTTATGAACTCAAATTACCCATTAGCAGCAGCCATGATTAACCAGTTAAATCGTGTTGATATGATTTCAAATAATTTAGCCAATGCCAATACCAATGGGTACAAACAAACGAGTATGAGTGAGGGGACATTTAATAACTATTTAACAAAAGCACACAATCACAGTGAGCTAGTTACACGGTTAAACACAGTTAATAACACGGTTCCAAAGCTTGATACTAAGTTTACTAATGAAGAGTTGGGTTCTATTGTTCAAACAGGAAACGCATTGGACTTTGCTCTTAAACACAAAGATACATTTTTTAAAGTTCAAAACACCAATGGCGAAGTTATTTTAACACGAGATGGCTCTTTTAAAATTGTAGACAATATTTTAGTTACCAGTGAAAATCTTCCTGTATTATCTACCGAAAATGAACCCATAGAAGTAGAAGCGGGTGAAGAGTTTACTAATTTAATTGGTGTAGCTCGAGCTAGTTTTACGAATATAGAAAAAATTGGCAATAATAACTACCGTGCAATTAATCAAGAAGAAGTAGAGAATTTAGAAGAGGATAACACTTTATATATGTTAAATGGAACGCTTGAAAAATCTAATGTAAATGCTGTTAATACTATGGTAGCTCTCATTGATGCACACAGACGTTTTGAACAATCACAAAAAGCGATTCAAAGTTTAGGTGACATGACTACAACCTTAATTGAAAAGCTTGGTAACAACAGATAAAGTTAAGTAAGGAGAACAGATGCATGCTAGTAATGTAACTCAAACACTTTTTGAAAACTTAAGTTTTCGTAGTGAGCGACAAAAAGTTATTTCAGGCAATATTGCTAATGTTAATACTCCTAATTTTAAAACAAAAGAACTTGTTTTTGATCAAGAGTTAAAAAAAGCAAATGATGATTTGGAATTAAAAATAACGCACAATAAACATATTGCGTTTGATTTAGATGAACCCAATAGTCCTGGACCTAGACAAGTAGAAGTTCCCAATTTATTGGAACAAAATGATGGAAACAATGTAAGTTTAGATCAACAAATTAGTGAAATGTCTAAAAACTCAGTTATTTTTAATGCACTGCAAGCTTCTATTAAAAAAGATGCTCAATGGTTTAAAGCAATAATCGACTCATCTGCAAAAAATTAATAGGAAAAATAATATATGAACCAACTGCTTAAATTTATCAATAATTTAAATGCCTCACAAAGAGCGGTTATAATTGGAGGATTTTCTCTTCTTTTTGTACTGCTTATAGGATTATTGATTTGGTCAAATATTAAAGCACAAGATGAAAAACTAAATTACACTATTGCTGCTAGTTTAACAAAAAACCAAGTAATGCTAGCCAGTAGTGAACTAGAATCTGCTGGTATTCCCTTTTTAGTCATAGGTTCTGGAAATGCATTAACACTTAAAACGAGCAAAGAGTTTATTAATATTGCTAAAATTAAATTAGTTACGAGTGAAGCTGCTACAAACAAACACACCGGTTGGGAAATTTTTGAAAAATCCTCTTTAGGAACTACAAATTTTGAAAATAAAGTGAAATATTTACGAGCTTTAGAAGGGGAACTTTCTCGTTCTTTAGAGTCTTTGTCTGGAGTGTTACGAGCTAGCGTTAAAATTGCTATTCCTAAAGAGACTATTTTTACTCAAAGAAAAACTTTGCCAACGGCATCGGCTGTGTTAACTATTAAACCAGGAATTTATTTAACCCAAAAACAAATTGATGGAATTAAAAACTTTGTTTCTTCAGCAGTTTCAGATTTAACAGCTGAAAATATTAAACTAATAGACCAAGATGGGTCACTGCTTGAACACTCTAAAGATGAAGTTGATAATACTCGTGTTAAAGCTCAAAACAAGCACAAAGAAGAGATTGAAAAAGATTATGAAAATAAAATAATAGCGTTACTTGAACCAATAGTTGGCTTAGGGCGAGTAGTAGCTAGGGTTTCTGTTGATTTAGAGTTTATTAAAAGAGATATTTATGAAGAGGTGTATGAACCTGAGGGAACTATACGAAGCCAACAAATGACTGAAAACACTATGAATTCACAAGGTGTTGAAGTTCAGCAAGGTGGAGAACCTGGAGTTCAATCCAATATTGAAAACAGTGGGAACAGCAATGGAAACAGTGCTAATAACAGTTCAAAAGAAGAGATGAAAAATATTGTTAATTATGAAATATCGAAAAAAATAATTAATTATGAAGATACGGCATTTTCTTCTGTTAAGCGTATTAGTGCAGCCGTTACTTTTGATTCAAGCATATTAGCAGATGTGGATAACAAAGAAGACTACATGGCATCGTTGTCTTCTGTGGTTCAAGACACTATTGGGTACAACGAAAAACGAGGCGATAAAATTACAGTTAAAGACTTTAAATTTTTAACTCAAGTTGCAGCTCCGGGAACGGGTGTAATGGTCAATGAAAATGGAGAAGTGGTAAATGTAAGTGAATCACAAGATACAATTTCATTTATTAAAGCTATTTTAAAAGAGTTTAGCGAATATATTCAATATATTATTGCATCTGTTCTTCTTCTTGTGTTTTATAGAAAATTTATTGCGAAGCATGATATTATTATTCTTGATGAAAACGGCAAAAAAACAGATAAAGATGGAAACATAGTTGATGACGACGGGCAAATTATAAAAGATTATGAAAACCAATTTGATCAAGAGACAGCGCATGGAAGGTTAAAAGCAAAAGTTAGGAGTCAACTTTTAAATAATATTGAAGGGTTAGATGAGGAAGCTGCTGCTAAATATGAAGTGCTTATAGATGAGATTGACAAGCAAATCAATGACAGACCCGATGAAATTGCTGCCATGATAGAACTGCTTTTAACTGAAGGCGATACTAAGTTTAAGTTGCGTGAAGCAGCAAGACAAAAGAGGTCATAAAAAATGGATTTACTAGATGAGGAACATAAAGAGCTTTTAAAAGGTATGCCTATGGTCGAAAAAGTAGCAATATTTTGCATACTTTTAGGCGAAAGCTCTACTGTTAAAATTTTTCAACACTTATCAAAACACTTTGTAGAAGATGTTTCAACGGCAATTACCCAAATTAAATCTATTGACAAAGAGACATCTTTAGCCATTTTAAATGAGTTTCATATTTTAATTAAATCAAGTGGATATATCAGTTCAGGTGGATATGAGTACGCTAAAGATATTTTATATAAATCCCTTGGTCGTGGGGAAGCAGATGATGTATTAGCACGGTTGTCAAAGATTAAACTGGCTTCTCAAGCATTTTCTTACTTAGATGCCATTAATCCTAAGCAACTGGCAGATTTTATTAAAGATGAATCGCCTCAAACTATTGCGGTAATTTTAGCGCATATGGAAGCTGCAGGTGCTGCTGAAGTATTAATGCAACTCGATGAAGATGTTAAGGTTAAAGTTACCATGCAAATGGCAACTATTAAAGACGTATCTCCTGATGTTGTGCGAACCGTTTCACTTATTTTAGAGAAAAAACTTGAATCGTTGTTATCTTCTATTGTAGATGTGGGTGGGGTAAAAGTAGTTGCTGATATGTTAAATCGTGTGGGTCCAAAATCGCAAGATATTTTGAAAAACATTAATGGGGTTGATACTTTATTGGCTACAAAAATAAAAGAAAATATGTTTGTATTTGAAGATTTACTCAATTTGGACACCGATTATATTATGAAAATCTTACAAAACTGCGAAATGGCAGATGTTGCGATTGCCATGAAAAATGCTACAAGTGAAGACTTAGAAAATGTTACTTCAGCTATGAGTCAAAGAGCTAGAGATAGGTTCTTAGAGGAGTTTGAAATGTTAACTAAAGTTAAAATCAAAGATATAGAAGCATCTCAAAGAAAAATGCTAGATGTTGCACAAAAACTCATAGAAGAGGGTGTAATTGACAGAGAAATGGAAAATAACTGATGCAAAAAAATAATGTTTACTCAAATGCTACCATTGTTAAAGGCACCAATGAAAAAGATCAAAAACAAGAGATGCAGTCGTATCAACTGGGTTCTTTTTATAACGATGAAGGCTCAATTCAAAGTGAACGAATGCAACAAGTTGCCTCTTTTGGAGAACCAAAACCAGCTGGATATGTTGACCCTTTATTAGCAGAACTGCAAGCGTTAAAAGCTCAAATGCAAAACATTGAGACAAAAGTAACCAATATTGAAACCAACGGTGTAAGCGGTCGAGATTTAGATAAGCAAGTTATTCAAGCTATTAAAGATTTAAAAAACTATGCTTCTTTTTTTGAACAAGCAACCTTTCAACTTGAAGGTAAGATTTTAAAAACCTCTATGGCAATTGCTAAAAAAATAATTGCTATTGAAGTGGGAGAAAACTCCTCTTTAATTGCTAAAGAGACTATTAAAAACCTCCTTAATAAAGTAAAAACTGCTTCAAAAATTCAAATACACCTTAATCCAAAAGATTATTTGGTTTTAAAAGACCAATTAAAATTAGACTCTTATGTTGAACTGCATGAAGATGTTAATGTAACAGCTGGTGGAGTAGTAATTGCCAGTGACTTAGGAAACTTCGATGGCAACATTCAAGCCAAAGTAAACTCAATGCTAGACTCCCTTGAAAGCGTACTTTAATGTTACGCTTTTATTAATATTTGCTTAATACCCCTCTTATTCTTTTAAATTCACCTCTTTCAATATTCTTTTTCAAACCCTAACTCTTTGTTTATGTTATAATTTTTTATATTACAAGAAAGAGTTTTTATGTTAGATATTACAGAAAGAGATTATGACTTATTAGTAGATACGGAAATAATTGTAGATGTAATTCTTGGTAATGCACAACTTACAATCCGAGATTTTTTAAATTTGAGTGAGGGGGATATTATTACCCTTGACAAATATGCTGGAAGCGGTGGTGACATTTATGTAAATACGCGAATCGTAGGAACGGGAGATATTATTGTTATAGATGAAAAACTGGCAGTAAGACTTCAAGATGCTATGGATTCAGACAATGTTGTTCGATACTTCTTCGAAGAACAAATGATTTAAGGAAACAGACATGACTGTAGATAATGTACAAGTAAATACCTCTGTAGACGCAGGTGGTAACAGTTACACAAGTGCCGTAAGCAAAGACAAATTAACCAATTCGGATTTTTTAAGATTAATGCTTGAAGAGTTGAAATTGCAAGATCCAACGAAGCCTATGGATTCTAGTCAAATGATGCAAAATCAGATGCAAATGTCAACCATTGAAACCAATACTGAAACGATTAAAGCAATGAAATCGTTACAAAATTCGTTTTCACAATCGGCATTGGCAAGTGCTTCTAATATTATTGGACAAATAATCGAAAATGGAGAAATGGGTGATAATGGGGTGACCCAACAATTTAAAGTAAATTCTGTTGAATCTGTAGATGGAACACTTTATTTAGAAGGGTTTAAAATTATTGGATACAACAATGAAACCAATCAATTGTTATTTGACACTGAACCTACACGAATTGAGTACAACAATATTACTAGAGTAGTAGATGGATCAATGATATGATCTCTGCTCTTAATAACGGAATATCTGGCTTAGATTCCTTTCAAAAAGCTTTGAATGTAGAGTCGCATAATATTTCAAATGTTAATACAGTTGGCTTTAAATCTGATCGTATTAGCTTTGCTGATATGATGTATCAAGATAAAATTGGTAAAGGGGTTGCTTCTCAAACTGTTCAAAAAGATTTTAGCAATGGAAGTTACAAACAAACAGGTAATGCTTATGATGTTGCTATTGAAGGAAACGGTTTTTTTATTGTAACCGATGCTTATACTGGAGGAACTTTTTATACAAAGGCTGGGGATTTTAAACAGCATGTTGATGGAAAGTTAGTTACTTCTGGTGGAAATTATGTTCAAGGGGTTAATGCAACTGTTACAGGCGATATGATAGATAACAATATTTACAATCAGTTTATTGCTTCAAAAGTAATAGAGTCTAAAGATGAAGTTCAAACTATTAACACAAAAGCCAGTAATTATAACCAAAGTGCACAACCTGAAATTGACTCAATTTCTGGAAGAACCACTAAAACAGCAGGAGCAATAGTTGCAGATATTGAAGTGTTGCAAGAGAACTATATTAATAAATTAAATGCATATTCTATGAACCAAGTTGTAGGAACAGCACCTACTAATCAAACTATGGCAGTTGCATTTACTGATTTTGCAACTCAATTAACAAGTTCAGATGATGTGGTGTCGGTTTATTTAGATAATAAAAAAATTACACAAGTATTTAAAGATGATGCTCAAACGACGATGCAACTGTTGGCTGAAAAAATATCTTCACAAGAGCGTATTAAAAATGCAAGTTTCGATGAAACTACAGGAGCATTAAATATTCAGACGCTTACACCTGGGAAAAATTTATCGCTTTCAGGAGCTTTAATAAATGAAAATATATATGTTATTACCAATATAGAAGCAATTGCAGGAAGTGGATTAGCCGATTTAGATGCGAGTTATACCGCCCTTGAAGAAGCAACTACAAGAGCAAATGCTCAAATTACGCAAGTAAAAACATCGGTGAGTAAACTAGCTCAAGATAACCAAGCCTTAAATATAGGTGGATTAGATGATTTGCAACTAAATTTAACGCAACTGGGTATTTCAGACAACCAATTTTCTTCACCTGAAATTGTAAATGGGATTATCTATATGGTTCAAGGCGATAACCGTTACGCAGTTGGAAGAATACAAACAGCTGGGTTTGCGGATGTGTTATCGTTAGATCCTCAAGGGGGAAATCTTTTTTCAGCAACCAATAGATCGGGGGAAGCTCTTGATGCAACAACTAGCTCAAAACTTGTTGGAAAAACCTTGGAGTTAAGTAACTCTGATTTAGCAGAAAACTTAGTTAATTTAATGGTTTTTCAAAGAGCTTATGAAGCCAACTCAAAGTCCATTACTACGAGTGATGAGTTTTTAAGCATTGCCATACAACTTAAAAAATAAGTTGTATGGTTGTAGTTTTAGATAAAAATATTTAAATATCAGTATTTAATGAAATGTTGATATTTGAATATGATATATTCAAATAATATAAAGCAAAAAAGAGAACAACTCTTTTACATAAAGGATTTATTATGATTGGTGCACTATGGACAGGAATTAGTGGATTGGCTTCACACCAAACCGCATTGGATAATGAGGCACACAATATTGCAAACGTTAACACTGTAGGCTATAAAGCTTCAAGAATTGCGTTTGCAGATCAAATGTATCAAGACAGAATTGGAAAAGGCTCTAAAGTATTAGATGCTGAAAAAGTATATGAACAAGGGAATATGAAGTTAACAGGTGTTGCTTACGATGTTGCCTTGCAAGGAGATGGTTTTCTAACCGTTGCTAATAAAAACAACGGTGGTGGAACTGCTGAAACTTTCTATACACGAGCTGGTAATCTTAGAATGGGTGATAATGGAACTCTTCAAGACGCAGCTGGAAATGAAGTGCAAGGTTGGATTATGACACAACTTGATATTGATGCCGATGTTGTTTCAACCAATCCTAATATTGATAGATTTACCAAAGATTATACCAAACTAGTAAGTACACAAGTAGTAAGACACGACTCTTATATTGAAACCATTACTGCTAAAACAACGGATTACAATAAGAGTTCAAAATCAGATTCTACAATAGTTTTTAGTGGAGCTGGAAAGAAAACAGAGTCTGGTAAAATTGCAGATATTGAACAACTCTCCACTGCATATGCTAAAGCACTACAGCGATACAGTGAAAATCCAGATGGTCTTTCAGCTTCAGCACTTCCTCAAACGAGTTATATTGATTTTGAAGATAAAGCAGGTGGAACACTTGCTAAAGATGGAGATATTATTTCAGTATATGTCAATGGACAACATAAAAGTCAACAGTTTGATACTGACTATGAAACAACCATGAAAAAACTAGCAGACCAAATTTCAGGTATTCCAGGACTTAAAGCATATACTGTTACAGAAGCGGTACCTGCAACTGTTCCTATAACATATGTTGAAAGTACAGCTAATGCAGATGTAGCAGGTGGAATTATGAAAATAGAATCACTAATTCCTGGAGAAGCCTTTCTAGTGAGTGGTGTTTTAACACAATCTGGGCAAACTGAGGTTAATGGAGCTGTACTAACATCTGCTGGAACAACCGCAGTTGCTGGAAGTGGTTTAGCTGCACTAGAATCAGTTCGAGATAAGTTATCTGAAGCCGTAACAGGAAAACAAAGAGATGTTTTTTTACCAACAGATTTATTTGAAATAGATGCAGCTGGAGCAACAGGACAACCTTATAGTTTTGACTTTAGAATGACAATTTGGGATAAAGACTCTAAAACCAATGTTACTCTTCCAGATGCTGCGGTACTAGCTTTACCTACAACGCTTACTGACCCAGAACTAGCAGCTGGAGAAATGGCAACTATAATTAACGGAAATTTAGAGTTAAATAAATATATTGTAGCAAAAGTAATTAATGGAGCTTTAGTAATAGAGACAAAAGATTCTAACTTTGATGTTGAGTATAGTACCACCTTAGATAGAACAGCAAATCCAGATAATGTTCTTAATGTTGGTGTTATTGAAAAAAATGCCACTCACAGTGGAAGAGAGGGTGCTAATGCTGAGTTTATTGAGTTAAGAAATAAAATTGACCAAACAGCTTCAAGAGACTCTTTACAACTAAGACTTGACACTTTAGGCATTTCTGATAGTACTTTTGGAGAGTTTTCAGTAGATAAAACGGGTTTAATTACTATGAAACAAGATGGGGTTTCTTTTGCTATTGGGCAGTTAGCTATTGCTATGTTTACTAATAACAGAGGACTAAATCCTGTGGGGGATAACTTATTGGCTAAAACCAATGAGTCGGGTAACCCTATTTTTAATATTAATAACGCAAAAACGGCTTCTGTTCAAGGGCGAACGTTAGAGCTTAGTAAAGCGGATTTAAGTGAGAGTTTGGTTAACTTAATGATTTTCCAAAGAGCATTTGAAGCCAATGCAAAATCTATTACCACTTCAGATGAGTTGTTAAACACGCTGATTAATTTAAAACGATAATTTTAATTTTACAAGCAAATAGAGGTTTCTATTTGCTTGTTTTAAGGACTTACTTTTGGAAAACTTTTTACTGCTTACACTTCTTGGTATCTTGGCACTTTACTTCTTTTCAAGTATGAATGTCTATAAAAGTTTATACAAAAAAGTAAATGAAGAGAAAAATATATTAGAACAAGAGATAACAAAACTAGAAAATTTGAAAAAGAATTACGAACAAAAAATTAAAGGAAGTATCTCTGCCCTTGAATCAAAACACGACAACTTACAAGTAGCACGAAACGACTTACAGTCATTAAGAATTGAAAATACAGAGTTTAAGCATAAGGTTGATGTGCTAGAACGAAGGTGCGATGATTTGTATGCGCAAATACACACAATGGTGTAAAAAACGCTATGAAACTATTTTTAGGGCTACTTATAGTAGTAAATTTTTCGTTTGCTAAAGTTAATGATACTATTGAAGCTTTGCCTAATATTTTATTTACGTATGACAAACTAAAAAAACAGCACACAGTAACAACGCTGCAAGTTGATTTTAACAAAGGCGTTGCTTTGTTGGAGAAAAAAGAGTACGAAAAAGCGATTGAAATTTTTAAACAAACCGCACAAGTGCTAAGAATTCCCTCTTTTTTAAATATAGGAATTGCCTATTTTAAGTTAGATTCATTTAAAAATTCAGCTATTTATTTGAACCAAATTTATAATATTAAAGAGTTAATGTACACAGACACCTATTCATTTATGAGCAGTGCGTATTATTTATATAAAATGACCAATGATGATAAATATTTACAAGATTTAATAAATGCTGCTAAAAACAACCCCAATTTATCGGATAATGAAAAAAGAATGTTGGCTGATACTTATATTGTCTTAAAAGAGTACAATCAAGCTTTAGCTATTTTAGAAAATGTCTCAAGAGGAGTTGATTTTAAGAAAGCATTGTTGTATTTAAAGCTTAATAACTTTAATCGAAGTGAAGCATTTTTGGAACGAGCTTACAAAGAAGCACTAGAAGAAGATACTAAAGATACGGTGTTGTGGTTTATGGTTTACCGAGATTTAAAATCTAATAATTTAGCCAAATTGCAAGACCATTTAACTCTTTTAGATGAACGCAGATTAAACTTTAAAATTAACCAAGAGTTGCCTTTAACTATTGCATTTAATGAAAATAAATACTCCAGCCAAGAGTATTTGGAATTTGTAACAAACTACTCTATGTATCGCCAAATTGATATGGTTTTTTATTTTGCACCGTTTGTTTTTTCAGATAATCAAGAGATAATTTATGACAGTTCGAAAGGGTTTATTTTTAATTCAAAGCAAAACTTAAAAAGCTTAGATGACATGATTAAATACAACTCTGAATTTATAAATATTATTAAAGAAGATCCTATTATTAGAGTTAAAAAACTAAAAGAGATAATCAAACATAAAGAGGCAAAATCGTATATTTACTACAATTTAGCACTTTCTTTGGCACAAATTCATGATTTTCATAATGCTCATAACTATTTTTTGAAAGCGTATAAGCTTAACCCTGGAAATAAACTTTATGCTGCTATGACAATAATTAGTGCAAAACGAATTAACAAAGAGGTTAAAGATAAAACTTATATTGAGAGAAATATGAGTTCAGAATATGGCTTATATAACTACTATGGGCAGATGCTGTACCATATATTTGTAAGTGATAAAATAAGAGTTAAACAAGAACCTCAAGAGTATAAAAATACTATTTTGTATTCAGCACTGGGTGTTTTAGAAAAAATGAAGAAGAAAGAACCCTTAGTTGGAAATGAAGAGTTATTTGCTAAATATTACAAAGACCCTTTAGTGTATTTAATGCAAAAAGTTATTAAACAACCCGACGAAAAACAATTTAGCTATATTTCTAGACTGCAAGACAGCATGCCTATTCATATTAATAATAACTTTTTAGAGGGCTCTGTAATTATTACAGAGTTTTATATGGATATTTTAAAAGGGTTGGCATTTTTTGATCGTGCTAATTTTACTATTGAAAACCATGATTCACCCTCTTATTTAAGAACTCAAGCAATACGGCTAATTCATGACGAAAAGTCAAATGAAGCTATTGCTATTTTAGAGCATTTACAAAACAAGTATGAACTTAAAGATAAATACACTTTGTATCTTGTAGTGGCTGCTTATTTGCAACAAAAAGAGTACAACGAAGCATCATTGCAAATATCGCTTATTAAAGCTTTAACCAATGATACAGGAGCTAATTTTTTAAATGGAGTACAACTTATTCAGGATTTAAAGATCAACAGTGCAAAGCAGTTTTTTTCATATCCCTATTATGATACTTTAATAGATTTTGATATTGTTGGATTTGATCAATTTTTGGAGTTGTTATAGCACTTTTTGGAAAGAAAAGTAAACTTTTAAAATAGTTTTGGTTATAATAATTCAAAACTATAATTTAGTAAGGAGGATGTTATGGAAGTAGGAAGAGTTGAATTGATGGATCAATCAAAAGTAAGTCATGTTGAGAAGATGCAAAAGGTTCAAGAAACTAACCAAAAAGATAAAGTGGATCCTAACGAACAGTATAAAAATACAAAACCCAATGAAATTATTAAAGAACCAAACGAGGTTATTTTAGATAATGTAAAGTTTGGCTACAACAAAACATCGCAAGATTTTTTTGTTAAAGTTATACGGGGAGAAGCTGAGTATAAGTATCCTACGGAAGATATGATGAAGATGAAAGCACATCTTATGCAACTGATGGAAGAAGAATTAAACAAATAATACAAAGGCTGATTTTTGGCATCTGATTTATCGAATATTATCAAAGAAGAGTTAGCAAACACTCTTGAACAATTATTGTCTAAAAAAACTTCCGTACAGAGTGCTTCTAAAGCAGATGTAGGTGAGTATGAAACCAGTCAATGCATAGAAGTTGGAGTTAAATTTGAGTTTAAAAATTTAACTTCTTCTTGGAAATTTTTTGTTCCTACCGTTACGGCTTCAAAATTTGAATATTTCATGTTAGGTGGAATGGGTGAACTAAAAGAGCATATTGATGATGAAGTAGCTGATGCAGTAAATGAAATAGTCTCTAATATTTGTGGAAGTATTACAACTTCTGTTAATGCTCAAGGATACGATGACTTAGGAAGCGTTAAATTTGAATCATTAGGCAGTGAAATAGTTGCAGGTGAAAAGCTAAAAAACAGCACTGATATTTATGCTATTTTTCTTAACATGGAAGATGATGTTTTGCCTGTATTGATTGCATTTGACAAACTTATGTTGCCTTATATTTATGATATTAGTGGTGTAAAAGCCGAAGAAAATAGTACTTTTCAAGGACAAAACAGTTCAAATGGTTCAAACTCTTCTCAAAATCGTGCAGTTCCTGTGGTAAATGATGAAGTTTCAGGTTTGTTATCGCTTTTAGGCGAAGATTCGGTTACGAATTTAAAACTTCTTTTCGATATTAAACTGAAACTTAGCGTGCGTTTAGGAAGTAAAAACTTTTTGCTCAAAGATATTTTGCGTTGGGATATAGGCGAAATTATTGAGTTGGAACAAATGGTAAATGAACCTTTGGAAATTTTAGTCAATGGAATTAAAATAGGTGAGGGTGAAGCCGTTATTGTTGAAGGAAAGTTTGGCTTGAAAATTAAAAAAATCGGAAGCGAACAAACTCGTTTATCCCACATGGGGTTAGGTAAGTAAGTATGGATAAAACAACAGTCATAGGGCTAATTGCTGGGTGGTCATTTGTACTTTTAGCTATTGGTCTAGGAGGAGTGGGGCTTGGTCCTTATATAGATATTCCCTCTTTTTTGATTGTTATTGGAGGAACTATTTCTGTTACTGTTGGGCAGTTTGAAAGTGCTGATTTAAAACGAATAGGGGCTGCTTTAAAAGTCTCTATGAACAATGTTAAAACAGAGTCGGTTCCTGAGTTAGTTGAAAAAATTATTTTTTACGCTACTGAGATTAAAAAACATGGAGTTATGCACGTAGAACAAAAAGTTTTAGAAGAGCAAAATCCTTTTTTTAAAGAAGCTTTTCAGTTGCTAGTTGATGGGGTTAAAGCTGAAGTGTTGATTCCATTAATGGAAACGAAACTAACTCATATGGAAAAAAGACACTTAGTTATGATTAAAATGTTTGGTAATATTGGTGGAATTGCTGGTTCTATGGGAATGATTGGAACACTAGTAGGTCTAGTTGCCATGTTAGCAAACCTTTCAGACCCAGCAGCCGTTGGTCCTGCAATGGCAGTGGCGTTAATTACTACTTTATACGGGGCATTAATAGGAACAGTGTTTGCAGGAATAGTTGAGAATAAGCTCAGTGAAAAACACTCTGTTGAAGCAACTGTTTGCGAAATTATTATTGCAGGGTCTTCTATGATTGCAGCAGAAGAGTCTATTGGAAATATTAAAATGAGACTCAATGCAACATTAGTTGATGTTTTAGAGTAAAAAATGGCAAAACAAAAGTGTCCTGAGTGTCCTAAATGTCTTCCTGGGTGGTTGGTACAGTTTGGTGATTTAATGTCACTTTTACTGACATTTTTTATTTTGCTTTTATCTATGGCGGTTATGGATAAGAAAAAAGTAGAAGAGTATTTTGAAATTATGAAAAAAGCCATGGGATTTTTATCGGACAATGATACGGTAATTGACCATACCGAAAAACACTCAGAAAGCCCCGTAGTTGCAGAAACAAGAGAGATACAAGACTCAAGCGATAACCAAGAAATAGTAGATGAAGTTATTGAAATTGTTAAAGTTGCTAATGAAACGTTAGAAACTTTTGAAACCATTCAACTCGTACAAGGTAAAAATGAGTTTGTTTTAGATATTCCTACAACTGTAATGTTTGAAGAGGGGGAATACGATTTAAAAAAACCCGAAGCAAAAGCGTTTATTCGTAAAATTGCGCGAGTTGTACGAACCATGCCTAATATTTATAATATTGAAATTATGGGACACACTTCACGAAATCTTTACACAAGCAGCTCAATTCCTAGAGATAATTGGGATTTATCAGCATTAAGGTCAGTAAGTGTGGTTAAGGAGTTAATTAAAAATAGAATTGACCCCTCACAGTTAAAAGTCTCTGCGTTTGCTTCGTTTCAACCAAAAAGCGATAACGCCCTAGAAAATAGAAGAGTTGAAATGCGATTTTATGCCCATCAAGGCAATCAAAATATTTTAGAAGAAGAGAACTTCTTCGATAGGATTGAAGAATGACGAATATAGATACCTCGTTTATAAATAAAATGCAGTACAATGACAAAGCCTTAAAACAAGCAGCAACACAAAACTTGCAAGATGAAAGTTTGCGAAAAGTATGCGATGACTTTGAATCTTTTTTTACCCAACAATTTTTAGATATCTCTTTGAAGGAGAGCAAACTAGCAGGTGAGGGAACGGGGTCTGATATTATTAAAGGGCTTTATACGGAAGCGTTATCTAGAAACTCCAGTGGAACATTTGGTATTAGTGATATGTTATATAAATTTTTAAGTGAGAATAACAAATGATAGAAACTATTGTAAATAAAATGTTAGCAACCATAAAAAGTTTAAAACAAGCCATTAAAGAAGATATAGAAGATATTAAACTTGCCAATCATGAAAAACTTTTAGACAGAAATGAACAAAAACAAGCTCACATGGATGACATAGTTGAGTTTAAAAATGAGTTAAATCATGAATTAGTTTTAGCTGTTAAAAGTGGAGCAGATATTAATATTTACAGAGATTTAGTTAATCATTTAGAAGATGAACTTAAAGAGTTGTATTCTTTAAATGGAAAATTAGCTTCTATTGTTTTGCCAGTAAAACAGATGTACAAAGAGATAGTAGATGAATTAACTGAACAAAATGGAGGCAATATTTTTGAAATTAAAGCTTAATTTTAAGAGTATAACACTTTTTTTAGTAATGATAAGTTGCACAACGACTCTTTTTTCATACGATGTTTTAATTACCAATAAAGATATTAAATATAAAGAAAAGATTACCAAAGAAAATGTAGTTGTATCAGAAGTTAATACTTTAAATAGAAATTGTGTACCTTTGAGTTTAAATGAGTTAGAAAATGACGATTTTATTGCAACTCACTATATTTTTAAAGATTCGGTTTTATGTTTAAGTGATGTAAAAAAATATGATAAAAAATCGGTTGTTTTCGATTTTGGAACTTTAGAAATTGAACAAGAAGGTAAAGTGATTTATGAAAATAATCATTACATCCGACTTAAAAAACAAGATGGAACTATAGAAAAAATATACAAAAATGGAAAAACAGAATGAATATGCTCTCTTTTTTAGGAGAAACTCCTAGCATAGCACTGCAAAATGCACAAAAAGAGTGCGGTGAAAATGCCTATGTAATTTCAACTAAAAAAATATCCGATGTTCATGACAATGGTAAAAATATGTATGAAGTTATTGTTGCTATTGAAAATGACAATGAGAGAAAAAATCAGAGCTTTAAACGAAATGTTGTGGCAAAAGATTTAAAAAGTGGCACACAAATTAAAGCGCAGTTTTATGATTTTAGAGAAGAAATTCTTAAGATGCAAGAAGCCATACAGCTGGTTCAAAAATCTCTTTGGGACCCTAAGAGTCAACTCTATGATTTAACTATTCCCCCTGAATTTATTGATATGTATTCACTTTTTGAACAAAATGAGTTTGACCAAGAGATGACTTATACTATTATGAAAAAGACCATTAAACAACTGCCCATTGCTATGAAATCCAATTCAAAAAAAATAAATGATTTCTTTAAACTTATTTTACGGCGAATAATTCCTATAAAACATGAAGAACCTTTAAGAAAACACCAACGAAAAATCATTATGATGGTAGGACCAACAGGAGTTGGAAAAACAACCACTATTGCTAAACTAGCAGCTCGATATGCCTATAAAATGAGTGCCAATTATAAAGTGGGCATTGTTACTCTTGATTCATTTAGAGTAGGAGCCATTGAGCAGCTTCAAGCCTATACTAATATTATGAGATTGCCTTTAGAGGTGGTGAAAAAACCAGAAGACTTAATAGAAGCGTTGTTGCGTTTAAAAGATTGCAACTATATTTTTATAGATACAGCAGGTAGCAGCCAATACGATGTAGATAAAATTGAACTTATTAATGAGTACCAAGTAAAAGTCGATGAATTGCCTATTGAAAAGACTTTAGTCCTTCCTGCGAATGTAAAGCAGAGTGATTTGCAAGAGATATATAATAATTATTCACGACTTAATATTAACTATTTAGCCTTTACAAAACTCGATGAAACACGAAGTTTTGGAAATTTAATTTCTTTTGCACATAAAACAAAGAAATCTATTACCTATTTTTCAATAGGGCAAAATGTTCCAGATGACTTAATAGTTGCAGACTCTTCGTTTTTAATTGATTGTTTTATGAACCGAAACTGTCAAAGAGTATAAAAAATGTTTAATTCAATTTCAGCACAAGCTTCTAAGCTTGTAAATCTAACGCAAAAAAAAAATAACATAAAAAAAAACTATAAAACTAAACTTTTAACGATTACTTCTGGAAAAGGAGGAGTTGGAAAGTCAACATTTACTGCAAATATTGCTTATTTACTTACTTTACGTGGGCATAAAGTTGCCGTAATAGATGCAGATGTAGGGTTGGCAAATATGCAAGTACTACTTAATGTACGGCCCGAATACACAATTTTTGATTATATTGAAGCCAAAGCTTCTTTGGAAGATATTATTTTAGACACACCTTACCGAAACCTTTTTTTACTTGCAGGAAAAAGTGGCTACCAATATTCAAGTCATTCTAACTCTTTTGTACTATCTCGTGTAGTTGAAGATACACTTAATTTAGACATTTTTGATTATGTAATAGTAGATACGGGAGCGGGATTAAATGATTATGTAAAAGAGTTTTTAAAAATTTCAGACAATATTTTGGCACTAACCACAACTGATCCCAGTGCGTTAACAGATGTCTATGCTTTGATGAAAATGCTTTCCAAAGATAAAAACTCGCTTATGTTATGCTTCAATCACACGAAAACCCACAAAATAGGGGATACTATTTCTAACTCTTTAGAAAACTTAGCACGTAAAAACAGGTTAAATTCTAATTTTATGTTAAAATATATTGGTAATGTGTCGACATCGCAGACCGTTTCAACAACAAGCCGTTTAAGAAAACTCTTTACTTGTGAGTTTCCAAATGATACGGTAACTCTTGAAATGAAAACAATAACTGACGCGTTACTTAAAAACATAAATTAGGGACAAAATGAAAAATATTTTGACAAACAGAGTATTTTTTGATTGTTACAAAAGCAAAGGATTGTTTTGGTAGTAGAAAAGTTTTCTCAAGGCGTAATGAACAGTGGTATTTTAAAACTCTATATTGCAACAGGGTTTTTTGCTACACTTATATTTTTCGTTATAAATTCAGACTTATTTACTCCTATAGAGATACTTTTTGGAATAGTGGGAGTGACCATTATCCTAAAGGGTATTTCAAATATTATGTTGTCTTTGGTTATTGCACTTTTTACTTTGGACAATAAAAGAGATGAGTTGGAGTTTAAACATAACTCTGATAAAATAGATGCACTTTTAGCTGATTTGACCATTCAAGATGCAGCGAATAATTAAGGAGATATAGATGAATATTTCAGGAATTTCAAACAGTTTAGCTTTAGCTAAAACTGCTTTAGGGCAAGAAACACAACCCGTTTCAGGTGATTCGTTTGCCAACATTTTAAAAAATGCTATTGGTGAAGTTAACCAAACTCAAGTTAACGCTTATGATGCGATGCAAGGAATTGCTACGGGAAAAGTTGCCAATTTACAAGAAGCCGTTCAAAGAATTGAAGAAGCAGAATTGAGCTTGAAACTTTCATTAGAAGTTAAAAACAAAGCACTCAATGCGTACAAAGAAATTATGAAAATGCAAGTATAAGTAAAGGAGCTATTATGGGTTTATTTGATGGATACAATGTAGCAGCTTCAGGAATGAATGCACAAAGAACACGAGTAAATGTAGTGAGTGCAAATATTGCGAATGCACAAACAACACACACTCTAGAAGGTGGACCGTATGTTAAAAAAAATGTGGTTTTCCAAGAGATTTTACTGAACCAAAAAGATGTACAAAAAAATGAAAATGCGTTGAGCGATAAAGGAAGTTTTGTACGACCATTAAGTGGCGTAGGAGTTCGTGAGGTAATTGACTCAAAAAGAGAACCAGTTATGAAATATGAGCCTAGTCACCCTGAAGCCAATGAAGATGGATATGTGGCATACCCTAATATTAACCCTGTTGTAGAGATGGTTGATTTACTAGAAGCCACAAAATCGTATGAGGCGAATGTTTCTGCGTTTACTGCACATAAAACCATGGATACACAAACCTTGGATATATTAAAAGGCTAAAAAATGACTAAAGAAGCAGGGTTTTTAGAAACTTTACAACCAAATGTAAAAACAGTTTCCTCTACTAAAGTATCGTCTGTTACTAATGAAGTCAAAACAGCACCTTCTTTATTTGATTCCATGTTAGCAGGAGCAACATCTGCTCAAGAAAATATAACCTCTTCTGAAACAGAAGGCAAAAATACAGTTGATAAAAGTATAACAGCAAAAATAGATATAAAAAACACAAAAAATCAAACTCAAAACACTTTAAATAGCAGCAATGAAACACTTATTTCTAAAACAACTCAAGGTGGATCTTTGCTAGAGGGAATGATTCAAGATGCAACCAAAGAAGCAGCGTTGGAAGACTCTTTTGAGAGCAAAACGCACAGCATAACAAAAGCGAGTTTACCAGTTCAAGAAGTGAACTCTAAAGATAGCAACAAAACACCTGTTGCAGAAGAAGGCAAAAAAGATTTAGAGCAAAATAATATAAAACCTATTTTAACAACAATATTAAACGGCGATTTAGCTGAAGAAGTGAAAATTAAAGAGCCCTCTTCGTTACTGGATAAACTTCTTCAAGAAGCCAATGAGAGTATTAAAAATCAAACGCAAACAAGCAATAAACCCCAGCTTGAAGCAGATGTTAAGATAGAAAATATAGTTACTAAAGACATAAGCAAGGAAGTAATACAAGATAAAAGTGCAACTCAAAACAGTGTAGTAACTTCGGCTAATCAAGAGAAAGAAAATAAACCAATTCAAAACAGCAGTGCCAATAATATAAATGAACTAAAAACAGAAAATAGTTCAAACACAACGCTTTCTTTGTTGGATAAAATGCTTCAAGATGCCAACAATCAAATTCAAAAAGAGACACCACCCGTTTTAGAGGCTAAAGAGATAAAAGTGGTGCAAACAACCCAAACGAAAATGGTTCAAGCAAAAGAGGTTAATATTTTAGAGCAAACCATTATTGAGACAAAAATACATACAAAAGAGATACCCTTAAAAGAAGCAACTTCTGTTGAAACTAAAACCTCTTTGGTTCAAACACAAACAGTTTCTCCTGTTAGTGTTAACAATGAAAAAGTAGCCAGTGAGTTAGCAAAACTAACTGAGAGTAGCGTTGAAAAAATAGCTTTGAATAAAGATGATTTAGTTAGTGTAAAAGATAATAAAGAACCAGCTAAATCTTTGATGGACAGACTTTTAGATGAAGCTAAGAACACCAAAGTAACTCAAGAAAATAGCCAAAATATAAAAGAAAGTACGTCTGTTTCTGAAGCTGCAAACAATGAAAAAGCACAAGCCAATGGAGTTTTAAACAATATTTATTTAAGCTCGTTAAATAAAGCTTCACAAGATGGTTTTTTACAAAAAACACAAGAAGTCAAAACAGTTGTTGCCAATGCTACAAGCGTAAAAGATGTTCAAACAGCAGCTGATTTATTTAATTTAGGGTTTCAAAGCAGTGAAGTTACTTTAGATGAAGAGCAGTTTAAAGAGAATGTGAAAAATGAATTTTTAAATAAACTCTCCGTAAATCGTGAAATTATTAAGCATGATATTAACAAAATGAGTGAAGCAATTGTTGAACAAAGTAAAGCAATTAAAAATGAAGCTGTATTGGCAGTTGCTGATAATTCTTGGATGTCTAAAAATTTGCCGGAAGTTGAAGTAAATGTCTCTTCTGCTGCTGCTTATAATATAGAAAATAAAATTATAGGGGCAAGACAACACATGAACTCTATGATGTCAGATATGGCTCGAAATATGTATTTAAACTATAAACCACCCGTAACGGCATTTCGAATGAATCTAAACCCTGGAAACCTAGGTTCTATTGCTGTATTAATTAAAAATGATAAGACAAATGGGTTAAGTATTAGTTTAAATATGAGCAGCGTTGCAACTATGGACTCTTTTGTGGATAACCAAGCGGCATTACGCGCAGCATTGGCAAAAAACTTTGACACTGCTGCTAATATTAATTTAGAGTTTAACATGCAAGAAGGCAAAGAGCAAAATAGCAGTGGAGAACGCAATAAAAAACAGCAACAACCGCATAGAGCCACGAATGATATTTTAGAATCGCTGAATAATCAAAGTGAAATGGTCGAAAAAGTCACAAATTATATGTAATGGAAATATTGTTATCCCTTTTAGATGAGAAATTTATTTACCCATTTTTACTTCTATTCGCACGCATATTGGCATTTGTAGCCTTTATGCCTGTTTTTTCACACACGGCGGTATCTGCTCCTATTAGAATTGCTTTGGCTTTTTATTTTACTGTATTTATCTATCCATTTATTGGTGAACAACCCTTAATTACTCAAGAGACATTTATAGAAGCACTTATAAGTGAAATTACCCTAGGGCTTGTTGCTTCCTTTTTAATGAACATTGTTTTCTCTGCGGTTACTATTATTGGAGATTTTGTAAGTTATGCAACGGCTTTGTCAATGGCCAGTATGTTTGACCCAGCAACGGGCTCAAATCAAGGTATTATAAGCCGATTTTTATACATTATTGCTATTTTAATTTTCTTTGAAACGGGCATGTATGAAGTAACCATTTTAATGCTAGCAAAAAGTTTTGAAATGGTTCAACTTGGTGCTTTTAATATTTTTGCCTTTGATGGCATACAGTTTGCAATAGATGAAATAAAACGGATGTTTGCGTTTGCTTTTTCATTTGCATTTCCACTTTTTTTTATTGCATTTATCTTGGATGTTTACTATGGGTATGGAACAAAATCTATGCCTGCGTTTTCACCTTTTATTGTAACTTTTCAGTTGAAATTTTTATTGGTTTTTTTGTTTATGATGTTTGGATTAGAGATATTTGTACAGCATTTTAGAGATTTCTTTATTTCAAAATTTAGCTAATATTGCAGTGCTGTAGTTTATACTTTTATATAAAAATTATTTAATAATATATAGGAGCCTTAATGGCAGATGATGACGATAAAACAGAAGAACCCACCGGCAAGAAGATTGAAGATGCCAAGCAAGATGGAAATGTCCCTAAATCTACAGAAGTTGTAGGCGCAGTTGCTCTTTTTTTTGGAACGGTTTATTTGGTTTTTTTATTCTCTTATAGTGCTATAGAAATTAAAAAAATGATGATGTTTGTTTACAGTTTTATTGGCAGTGAAATGGATGGAAGAGTATTTTACACAATAACTAAAACAGCGGTTAGCTCCGCAATCACGGCTCTTTTGCCTATTTTTATTTTAATTGTAGTTTTGATTTTTGCCTCGAATTGGGCTCAGTTTGGTATGATTTTTGTTCCTTTAAAAATGAAATTTGGAAAACTTAATCCTATTACTGGGTTTAAAAATGTATTTAGTGCTAAAAAAGCTCTTGAAGCTCTTAAACTTATGCTTAAACTCACTGTCATTTTTATAGTAATGGTGGTGCTTTTTTTAATAACAGGAGAGGCTTTTTTAGCCATGATGGATAAAGAAGTTCCAACTGCTATGGATGCTATGCATACGCTTCTTATATATTTTGTTTTTACAATACTCGCCATTATAATTATTTTTGCTATAATAGATTTTTATTTTACAAGATTTTATTATTTTAAATCATTAAGAATGAGTAAGCAAGATATTAAAGATGAGTTTAAAAATATGGAAGGGGATCCTAGAATAAAGGCAAGAATTCGTTCAATTCAGATGCAAATGTTTAGAAAAAGAATGATGTCAGATGTTCCCGACGCGGATGTGGTTATTACTAACCCAACGCATTATGCAGTTGCTTTAAAGTATGATCAAACTAAAAGTAGTGCTCCAATAGTCGTAGCTAAAGGGGTTGATTTTATTGCATTAAAAATAAAAGATATTGCCAGAGAAAATAATATTCCTATTATTGAAAACCCTGCATTAGCAAGAGCTTTGCATGCACAAATAGAAGTTGAACAACAAATTCCAGAAGAGTTTTACAAAGCCATTGCAGAAATTTTCTCTTATGTGTATGAATTAAAAGGAAAAAGGTAAGAAGTTTGAAAAAAGTTATTCCACTATTTTTTTGTTTTTGTTTTGCCCTTTATGCCAAACAAGATTTTTATTACAGTTTTATAGATTCAAATTCACAACAAATAGCTCAAGAGAATAAAGAGATTATAGGCGATGGATTTACGGTTTTAGATAATATTAAAAAAATGGCAAAAGATGGCAAGATAGATGAAGCGTATGAGCGGTTAAAAAGTTTTAAAAATAGAAATGCCCTTGAGCTGTTTCGTTCAGATGTTATTTTATTAGAGAGTGAATTGCTTCTAAAAAAAGAGTTAAAACGACATATTTTAGCAGGTGAAGAGCTTTTAGAAAACTCTATTAACCGCTCTTATATCAATGAAGATGATTTACCCAAAGCCTATATGATTTTAATAGAACTTAAACTGGGACTTAATAAAGTAGATGATGCAAAATATTTTATTGATACCATTATTAATAATTTTAACACCGAAATTATAAGAGCCTATGGAAATATCTATTTGGCAAAGCTTCATGTGCATAGAAGTGAATTTAAACGAGCAATTACAATTTTGTATGAAATTTTAATTAAAACCACCAATATAGATGTAGCAACAGTAGTTGCAGATGAGCTGTTTGATGTCTATTTGCTGGATAATCAGCTTGAGGAAGCTCGAAAATTAGCGCAACAAGTTATTGAAAGAAATATTGATTATTATGCCAATGACAGTTACTTAGCTATGGTAAAAGTTAATAAACTAATTCGTAACGACATGCCAACTTTGGCAGCTCAAATATTAGAAGAGCTTTTAAAGCGTACTAAAAATAGTGACGCGATTGAAGAGTTTAAGTTTCAACTGGCACAAATATATATGGTAATGTACGAAGGTAAAATGGACATTTTATATAAAGCGAAAGATTTATACTCTGAGGTATTAAATGATTATCCCAAAGGTGAAAATGCAAAAACTGCAAAAATGATAATAGATGAAATTTTAATGCGAGAGGGAAAAATTGAACCCTCTGTTGTTTATTCAAAATATCCTGAATTTCCATCAATGCAGCAAAAAGTATTAATGCAAGAGATTTTAAATCATATCAAAAAAGAAGAGTATGAGTTTATTTTAAAATCGGAGCGTGTCTACAAAAAAATTTCAGACACTATTTTTAAACGCTATGGCTATGAGAACTTAGAAGCTATTTTCGATGAGGTAAGATTGCTGTTAATAAAGCAATATTTAGTTAATGCAAAGTGCCAAGATTTAGATGAAGTTTTAGAAAAAACTACTCAAACAGCGTTAAGCAAAGTTATAGAAGACTCTTATTTGCAATATGCTTATTTTGAGTGTTTATTGGAATACCCAAAAGAGAGTGGATATACATTAACTAAAGAAGCGTTGTTTAATTCAAGAGACGCTAGAACTTATTTGTATTTGGAGCGTTTGGCATATAAGTTAAATAAGTATGAGGAAGCACTTAGCTTTTCAGCAAAATTAGAGATGCTAAAAGAGAAAAAATACCTAGAAGAAGAGTTTTTAGTACGTTTTCAAATTGTAAATGGTATGCAAAATCAGTTGGCTAAATTAAGATATTTTAAATATGCTTATGAAAATGAGCAACTTATTTTGGCGAATGAAAACAATCCTATGATTATTGACTTTTATTATCAATACTACTTTTATTTGCTCAAGGACAAAACAGCTAAAGAAGCTTTAACAACTTTAAAAAAACTTTATTTGAAGCAAAAAGAGTATCAAGCCTATATTTACTCCCCTTCTGTGGAGATTGAGTTGGCAAAACAAGCTAAAAATAATAAAGAGTTTGAACAAGCCATTGTCTATTTACAAGAGGGCATTAAAAATACAAGAATTCTTAAAAACAATGAAGCAGCAGAAGTGTATTACGAGTTAATTAAACTCTATGAGACCACTAAAAATAGTGTTTTATACCAAGAAACATTAGAAAAATGTAAAGCACTCGATGCTTCTACTACGAGCTTATATAAAAAAATGTGCGATGAGATGTAATGATTGATATTGACTCTCTTTTAAACAGCATTAACGATGACAATTTGGTTTTACCTTTTGGTCGAATTAAATACATAAGCACCACAACCATAACAGCAACAGGTTTAGAAGTGGCTGTTGGAGATATTGTAAAAATAGATTCGCAACAAAATATCTACTCCGTTTTAGGAATGGTAGCTTCCATTCAAAGCGATGACTTTACTATTGTGCCATTTTCGTTTATTGATGGTTTTAGAATACAAGACAAAGTTTTTTTGCAAAAAGATGGCTTGTCGGTTAAGAGTGGCTATGGGCTTTTAGGACGCGTAGTTAATGCTTTGGGTGATCCAATAGACAACAAAGGCAAACTTACTAACCTAGAAGAGAATTCAGCCATTAACAAAGTTGCCATGCCCGCACTTGAACGAGGAATTATTAATAAACGATTTGCAACAGGTGTAAAAGCCATTGATTCAATGCTAACTTCGGGCAAGGGTCAAAAAGTTGGTATTTTTGCAGGAAGTGGAGTAGGGAAATCAACACTTATGGGAATGATTGTAAAAGGGTGTGAAGCTCAAATTAAAGTTGTTGCACTCATTGGTGAAAGAGGAAGAGAAATCCCTGAGTTTATTCATTATAATTTAAATGATAACTTAGAAAACACAATTATAATTGCAGCTACGAGTGATGAATCTGCATTAATGAGAAAATATGGAGCATTTACCGCTATGGCAATTGCTGAATTTTTTAGAGACAAGGGTCATGATGTTTTGCTCATGATGGACTCAGTAACAAGGTTTGCAATGGCTCAAAGAGAGATTGGCTTAAGTACAGGAGAACCACCTGTAAGTAGGGGTTATCCGCCTTCGGTTTTTGCACTTTTGCCTCAATTAATGGAGCGAGCTGGAAGCAATAAAAAAGGCTCAATTACCGCATTTTTTACTGTTTTAGTAGATGGCGATGATATGAATGACCCCATTGCTGACCAAAGTAGGTCTATTTTAGATGGGCATATTGTACTAACTAGAGAGTTGACCGAGCAAGGATTTTATCCTCCTATTGATTTGCTTAAATCGGCTTCAAGGGTGATGGACAAGGTGGTGACAAAAGAGCACTATAATGGGTTTTTAAAGTTAAAAAGAGTATTATCATTGATAAAAGAGAATGAAGTATTAGTGCGAGTAGGTGCATATAAAACGGGAATGGATAAAGAACTCGATATTGCACTTGCAAGTAAAGAAAAAATACGAGAGTTTTTAACTCAAGGCACTCAAGAACATTATGATTTTGAGAAGATTTTAAGCCTATTTAAGGAGCTAACAGATGGTTAATATTACTGATCAAATGATGTTTAATTTAAACAATTTAAATAAAGAAAATATGAGAATAAACTATCAATTAAGCACAGGAAAACTTCTTCAAAAAGGAAGTGACAATGGAGCTGTTTTTACAAAAGAACTCTATTTTGACGACAAAATAAGAGTCTACGAAGGTGTACACGAGCAAATTAAACGCTCAGTTGCACTAAATGATACAGTAGATTCAACACTAGCAAATGTAAAATTAGAGCTTGATGTTATAAAAACAAGTATGCTTAAAACCTTAAATGCAGGAATGCAACAAAGCGATAAGCTAGCCGTTGCAACTGCTTTTGAAGGAATAAAAGAGAACTTTTTTACATGGGGAAACACTACAATTAACAATGAGTATATTTTTGCAGGTTCAAACTCAACTCAACAACCATTTGTAAAAGATGCCAATGGTAAAGTAACTTATGTAGGAGATAATGTTTTAAAACAAGTTCCCGTTGAACCAAATAGTTATCGTGATAGAGGAGCTACAGGCTATGATGCTTTTATGTACACAACAGACACTGCAAAAGTAGGAGAACCACTAGAGTTTTTAGCCAGTGAAAAAATTGTTGACAGTGCTGGAAACACTTGGGGGTTCCCAGATAAAAGTGGCATAGGTGAAAAACTAGACTTTTTTGAAAATGATGTAATTACTGATAATAATGGAACTGTTTGGACACTAAATAAACTTGACTCAAAATTAGAAGATGGAAATGGTGCTTCTTTAGACTTAGTTAAATTCAATGGCGGCTATCAATTTAAAAGTAACTTAACAGATGGATTTAAAGATGGATTAAATAATGATGTAACTTCTTTTAACGCAACATCAGCAACTGCTCCTGCTTTAGAAATACGACAATACGACAAATATGGAAATCTAACTGGTGAAGTAATGGCTGTTACTGAAATTGACAATGGTGATGGTGTGGTTGATGGTGGAGATGATACAGGACTTTTAGAACCAAAATATAAAACTGCTAATGTAGCAGATGCTACTTTAGTTTTAGAAGCAAAACACAATATTTTTAATGATTTAGATGACATTATTACTACGCTAAATGGTAAAAGTTTAAGCGATGGAGTTACCCCAATTACCGAAACAGAGCAAAATGATATTATTCGTTCAATGTTAGATAAAATTACGGCTACTTTTGATGCTGTTAATATTGCTCACTCAAAAGTGGGTTCTAGAAATAAGATTATTCAAGATGCCAGTATTAACATTTCGGCTAAGATAACCAATTTTAATGTGTTGTCTTTAGAAAATGGTCAAGCCAACTTAACCAAAGTTGCTATGGAGGCTAAATCGTTGGAGATGACTTATACAGCGTTGTATTCAACGGTGTCAAGAATGCATAACTTGAATTTAGTTAATTTCTTAAAATAATTTAAAGTTATCTAGAACATATGAATATTAAAAGGCTTTTTTCAAAAGATTTAATAGTAGTTGCGTTATTTGTCTCAATATTAATGATTATTATTGTGCCATTACCAAAACTGCTATTGGATTTCTTTTTAATTATCTCTTTAAGTTTAGGTCTTTTGATTTTATTAATATCTTTATATATTAAAAAACCATCAGACTTAACCACTTTCCCTACGTTAATCCTTATATTAGCCCTTTTTAGACTCGCACTTAACATTGCCACCACGCGTTCTATTTTAAGTGAAGGTCACAATGGTCCTGAAGCGGTAAGTTCCATTATTGCAGCATTTGGTGAGTTTGTTGTGGGCGGAAATATGGTTATTGGGATTATTGTATTTATTATTTTAGTCTTAATTAACTTTATGGTGGTTACGAAAGGTGCTACAAGAGTTGCAGAAGTAACTGCACGATTTACGCTTGACTCTATGCCTGGAAAGCAAATGGCGATTGATGCTGACTTAAATGCTGGGTTTATTGATGATAAAGAAGCCCAATTAAGAAGACACTCGTTAATTTCTGAAGCAAACTTTTATGGAGCCATGGATGGGTCTTCGAAGTTTGTTAAAGGAGATGCGGTTGCGGGTATTATTATTACGCTGGTTAACTTAATTGGTGGGCTTTTAATAGGACTTTTCCAACACGATATGACCGTAGCAGAAAGTGGTGAGATTTATACAATTTTAACCATTGGAGATGGTTTGGTTGCTCAACTTCCTGCATTAATTCTTTCAACTGCAACTGCAATTATTATAACGCGTTCAAATATGGATGAAGAACGCTTTGCTAATCAAGCTATTAACCAACTCTTTAAAGACAGCAAAGCTCTTGTATTAGTAGGTTTTGGAATGTTCTTGTTTGGATTAGTTCCAGGCTTTCCTATGGGTATTTTAATGATTATGGGACTTTTAATGGTATTTATTGGATATGTTATTTTTATGATAGACGATAATCAAAGTAATACTCTTACGAGAATGTTTAAAACCAAAGAGGAGCCTGCTACAAAAGGGATTCATAGTAAAGATTTAGATGAAATAAAACGAGAAAAACTTCAATCTACAAGAAGCAATGAAGAGCAAAATATAGAAACCATTATGAAAATGGATGTATTGGAGTTAAAATTGGGAGTTCGTTTACTTCAACTTGTGCAAGGAAACTCAGAACTGCTTGATAAAATACGAGGTATTCGAAAAACAATTGCCAGTGAATTGGGGTTTGTAATCCCTCAAATACGAATTTCAGACGATGTCAACTTGCAGCCAGACCAATATGCCTTACATTTAAAACGGATTCCAATTATTACAGGAACGGTTCAACCTAAAAAGTTTTTAGCAATGGGCGGAATTGGAAAAGATTCTTTAAAAGGGTTAAAAGTTAAAGAACCTGTATTTAATTTAGATGCCATTTGGATTGAAGAAAATTTAAAAGAAGAAGCTTTAATGAAAGGGTTTACGGTAGTTGATGCTCCTACTATTATTTCAACGCACTTGTCTGAAACTATTAAAAAACATGCTGAAGATATTATTACACGACAAGATATTGTGGATATAATAGAACGACTTAAAAAAGATTTCCCAATTGTAATAGATGAAGCTATGAAAATTAGCTCGTATGGAACACTTTTAAAAGTGTGTCGAGATTTATTACATGAAAAAATACCTATTGTGGATATGCTCACCATCATTGAAGCTATTGCAGATATTGCTGAGTTTACTAAAGCTCCTGATATTTTACTCGAACATGTACGAAGTAAGTTATACCGATTAATTACTCAAAGGTTTAAAGGAGCTGATAATATTTTGCATATTATTACTATAAAACCCGATTTAGAGCAACAATTTATTGGAAAACTGCAAGAACAACACGGTGTTTCACAACTCATGTTAAGTATTGGTGAGATTAATTCACTCGTAACTAAAACCAAAGAGCTAATTGAAAAAATAGATGCCAAAGGAATTCCTAAAATCTGTATGGTGGTTGACCCTCTTTTACGAAAACGAATTTCAGAAATTTATGAAAAATTTGGATTACAAGTTGCAGTTTTAAGTCATGCCGAACTTGATTCTAAAGCCAATTTTGCTATTGAGGGCACCTTAGAATTTTAAATGAACAAAGAGGAAGGAAAAAAATGAGAAGTGTAATATTGCTTTGCCTTTTAGGCTTAAGCGCATTTGCCCATGAGTATTATGCAAAAATAGAGCCTGCTCAAAGCTATGTAATAAAAGCAGCTGTTAATGCAGAAGTAGTGTATACCAATGAAGCAATAGAGGGGCAAACTGCTAATAACTCTTTGATTATAGAGCTTGACTCAAAAGTAGATAAGGTTGATTTAGAACAAACAAAAAATAAATTGGCACTGTTTGAAAAAATGATAGAAATTGAGCAAAATAACTATGAAAGACTTAAAAAAGTAACCACACGATCTGATTTCGATAAAGATTCACAACTGCTAAAATCAATTAATTTACAATCAACTAAGGCTGATTTACTTATAAAAATTGCACAATTACAAAGTAATATTGCTCATAAAAAACTCTTTGAAAATAACCGATATATTTATAGTATAAATGTAAAAAAAGGAGATTGGGTAAATGCAGGAACTCTGTTATATGAAGCTAAAGATTTATCTCAAGGAAAATTAGAAATTTTTGTTCCTATTTCAGAAGCATCTTTGGTCTTAGAAAAGCAAATTTATCTTAACAGTGAACCCACAAATTTAAAGATTGATAAAATGTATAAAGTTGCAGATGCTAAAAATATTTCAGCGTATAAAGTTGAAATTATGTTACCTAAACCCAAAGAGTTTTCTTCTTTGGTTAAAATTGAATTTAAATAGTCAAAAACGCCTTGAAATATAGAGAACTTTTTAAACAACATCCTATTGTAGGACAACTATCGCTGTTGCAACTTATTGCTTATTTTGGAGCGTGGTTTTCAAATGTAGCAATTTATACTATGCTTGTAGAGTTTGAGTCTTCCAATTTTGCTATTGCCTTAATTGCTGCTATGCATTTAATTCCAACTATTGTTATGGCTCCTTTTTCTGGTGTTATTATTGATAAATTTCGCTTAAAATCTTTGATGTTTACGCTTTTATGCACAGAATTAGTTATGACGCTTATGTTTTTAACCATTCAAGATAAATCGGATTTATGGTTTTTAATGATTCTTATTTTTATTCGTATGGGAAGCGCTTCGATGTTTTTTTCAACGGAAATGTCGTTATTACCCAAACTAGTTTCTGGAATTGCACTGCAAAAAGCCAATGAGGTTCACTCTGTAATTTGGTCATTTACCTTTGCCGTGGGGATGGCATTAGGTGGTTTTGTGGTAAATTGGTATGGAGTTAGAACGGCCATAGTACTAGACAGCTTGTTTTTTGTAGTGGCAATTATAGTGTTTTTAAATATTAATTTTAAAATTGAATTTGTACACACTAAAGAAAAATTTATAACTATGATAAAAGATGGTTTTCTCTATCTTAAAAGTAATAAAGTAGCCATTCACCTAATTTTATTGCATTCAAGTGTAGGAATAACCTCTTTTGATGCCTTAGTTACTCTCTTAGCTAAAAATGAGTACAAATATGTAATTGCCGTGCCATTGGCCATTGGAATTACCAATGCTGTCCGTGCAGTTGCTTTAATGGTAGGACCATTATTAATTGGAAATTGGGTAAATAAAGAGAGACTTTTTTATATTTTTATTTTTCAAGGATTTGCGATAATATTGTGGGGAGTACTTCAATCTAATTTTTATATATCACTTTTCGCTGTTTTCCTAACAGGGTTTACGACTACTACTATTTGGTCGGTTACGTATGTGTTTTTACAAGAAAATGTTGAGCAGAAATATTTAGGAAGAGTTATTTCGTATAACGATATGATTTTTATGCTTTCAAATGTTATTACCACTTTATTTATTGGTTTAATGGCAAGTTTAATTTCTCTTGATATAATAACAGTCATTTTAGGAGTAGCATTTTTCTTAGTTGCTATTTATTATAAAAGGATTGTATCTTGGATATAGAAACCAAAGTTTTACTTTTAGGAATATTGAAAAAAGAGGACGATGAAACCCTGCAAGACGTGGTTTCAAAGTTAGAACAAAGCAGGGTGTTTTCTTTAAAAGAGGGAAAAAAACTTCTTAAAAACTTGAAGAGTGAAGGATATATTGTAGAGAGTGCCTTAAGTGTTAAAGGTGACCTTGAAGCAAAAACTATAGAAAAAGAGTTCAAAATACAGTGATTATTAATGAAAAAAACTTACCCAAACTAATCTTTTTTACCCCTATTGTACTGGTTATATTTATACTAATAATTGCGGCATATGTGCAAATTATTGATTTTAATCAAATGGAAGAACAAGAGACAAAACAACTCCAAGAGATTTTCTTAAGTCAAGGAAAAACCTATGTAGTGCCACAAGAGATTGAAAAATTTATTGAAGACAGAGCAAAAAATAAAAAACAAACCATAGAAAATATTGTGTTGGTCTCTTTTGTTATTTTAATTTTAATCAGCTTAATGGCTTTTTTTATCTCAAGAAAAATAACAACACTTTTTAATATTTATAAAAAAGATATTGAACAAAGTAAAAATGAACTGTTAGAAAGCAATGTTGAATTAGAAGAAAAAGTTCGTAAAAAAACAGAAAAACTTGAAAATTTTAATGAAAAACTTAAAAGTGAGATTGAAAAAGAGGTCTCAAAAAGCCGTCAAAAAGAGAGTGTTATGTTTCAACAGTCTAAAATGGCTGCTATTGGAGAGATGCTTGAGAATATCTCTCATCAGTGGAGACAACCTTTAAGTACTATTTCTACCATTGCCAGTGGGATTTCTTTGAAGTTGGAGTACAATATTTTTGATCAAGAAGAGGCAAAAAAAGATTTAAACAATATTGTAGATACTACAAAAAAGCTTTCACAAATTATTGATTATTTTCAAAAATATTTCTCTAAAAGCAATGTCTTTGAAGATTTTAATTTAAGCGATATTATCAAACACGACTTAACCTTTTTAGAAACAACTATGAAAACGCACCATATTGATATTGTGCTTAATATTAAAGATGACATTACTATTTTTGGTTTAAAAAATGAGTTTGCACAAGCATTACTCAATATTCTAAATAATGCCAAAGATGCTTTAATACAAAATATTGACTCCAAATACAGAAGACTTATTTGTATTGATTTACTCAAAGAAAATGGAAAAACTCTTGTAACTATTTTAGATAACGCAGGTGGAATTCCTCTTGAAATTATTGACAGAATTTTTGACCCATATTTTACAACTAAACATAAAGCTCAAGGTGTAGGAACAGGGCTTTACATGACTCACGAAGTAATTGTTAAGCATATGAAAGGCTCTTTAAAAGTAGAAAATGAACATTTTGTTTTAGATGGCAGCGATTATAAAGGGGCTAAATTTACTATTACTTTGGATGTGTTAGAACAGAGCAACTAGGAAATGAAAAGTTAAAAATAAAAAATGACGGGTTGTTCCTATTTTAAATTTTGTAACGACACCTCTTTAAACAAATTTAAGCTTCCAAATCTCTTCGGAAGCCGAAATTTATTTCGGTCGGTGCTTATTGTGGGAGTTACAGTGTTGAGTTTTAAGTGCTAATCATCAAGTAGTTTAAGTTTTATTTCCTACTAGAACAAGTACTTTATCTCTTTGAAGTAGCTTTCGTAAAAAGGTAGAGTGATTTCTTTGAAAGTCTCTTTCTCTTTTTGTAGGTTTATGTACCAGTCGAACTCTATGTCGTGGTTTTTTAGAGCATTAATTGAAAGCAGTGTTTGATTTATGCTTCCTAGGTGGCTTGGAGCTATTAAAATAGCTTTTGCGTTTAACTCTTTGATTAAATCAATCATAAAGTAATCTTTGTAAATAGGCACCATTAAGCCGCCTGCTCCTTCTATGATTAATACATCGCAAAACTGTAAAAGATAGTTCATTTTCTCTTTTATGAACCCAATATCTATTTCGGTATCTTTTTTTGCTACAAAAGGAGAAGCGGGAAGTTCAAATTGGTAGGGAACTACATCATCTAACGTTACATTAAAATCGGAATTTAACTTTTTTGTTAAATTTAACAGCAGGCTTCCATCTTCTGGAGTTGTTATAACTCCTGTTTCTATGGGTTTAAAGTATCCTACTTTGAAACCTTCTTGGGAATATTTCTCTAAAAACTTCCCACAAGCATAACTTTTGCCCACATTTGTATTGGTACCTGTGACAAATACGATTTGTTTGTTTTTTAAACTGTTTGTTGTTTTCATTGTTATTTCTTTTTTGGTATAATGTTTTTCATTTATAATATGAAGTTTATCGAAAAAGGTTTTAATAAGTGGCAAGTGAATTAGAAATAGAGTTAAATAGTGATATACAGTTAGAAGAACCTAAAAAATATAAAGTTTTTTTACTCAATGATGACTATTCAACTATGGATTTTGTTATTGATGTGTTAACGAAGGTTTTTAGAAAAACAGTAGATCAAGCAACTATTATTATGCTTAATATTCATAATAATGGCAGAGAAGTGTGTGGGGTATATACCCATGAAATTGCCGCTACAAAAGTGGCACAAGTTAAAAATATGGCACGAAGCAAAGGATTTCCTTTGAAAGCTGTAATGGAAGAAGAGTAATTATGATAAGTAAAGAGTTACGAGAGGTATTCTCTCAAGCAGTTGCCTATGCAAAAATAAGCAAACACGAATATTTGACACTGGAGCATGTTTTTTTGGTCTTACTTAATAATGAAGTCATAACTTCATTGTTTGAAGATTTAGGATTAGACAGAAAAAGAATTTACCTTGAAACCAAAGAACATATAGAAACTACAACACCTAAGTTGCCTGATGAAATTAACGATGAACCAATGGAAACATTGACCTTAACTTCAACTATAGAACTTATGGTTGCCCATACACAAACTTCTGGAAAAGGAAATGCTACTGTTGAAGATATGTTTGTGGCAATTTTAAAAAATGAAAAATCTCATGCGTCGTATGTTTTAAAACAACAAGGTGTTGAACGAATTGATATTTTAGAAGAAATTTCTCATAAAGATTTTGATGAAAATGAACTAAATAACAGTAACAGCCATGATGAAAAAGAGAAAGATGTTTTAGCAAAAAATTCAACAGAGTTAGTTGCAATAGCTAAAAAAGGCGAAATCGATCCTATTATTGGTCGAGACAATGAAATTGCTCGTGTAATTGAGATATTAAGCCGAAGAAAAAAGAATAACCCTTTGTTAGTTGGTGAGCCAGGAGTGGGTAAAACGGCAATTGCTGAAGGTCTTGCACTTGAAATTGCTTTAAAAAAAGTTCCTAAAAGTATGCAAAACTCAAAAGTGTATTCACTTGATATGGGTTCAATGGTTGCAGGAACAAAATACCGAGGAGATTTTGAAAAAAAACTCAAAGGTTTGTTGAAAGAAATTAGCGAAATTAAAGATGCCATTTTATTTATAGATGAAATTCACACCATTGTGGGCGCTGGAAGTGTAAGTGGCAGCTCTATGGATGCTTCAAATATATTAAAACCTTTATTAGCCAGTGGAAAACTCCGATGCATTGGGGCGACAACTTTTGCAGAGTACCGAAATGATTTTAGTAAAGACAAAGCACTTACACGCCGTTTTGCTAAAGTGGATATTAGTGAACCCTCACAAGAAGATACTATTGCTATATTAAACGGACTAAAAACAAAATATGAAGAGTTTCACAAAGTTAAATATTCAAACAGTGCTATTAAAATGGCAGTAGAGTTGAGTAAAAAGTTTATACAAGACAGATTTTTACCCGACAGTGCAATTGATGTTATCGATGAAGTGGGAGCTACTAAAAAACTTGAACTTGAAGCTAAAAAAAGTAAAACAGCCACAATTACTCAAAAAGATGTTGAGCAAACGGTGGCTAAAATGGCACATATTCCACCAAAATCTGCAACAAAGTCAGATTTGACACTTTTAAAATCACTTGAAAAGAGTATGCAAAAACGAATTTTTGGACAAGACGATGCTATTGTAAAAATTGTTCAAGCCATTAAAATAAATAAAGCAGGACTAGGTGGCGATAAAAAACCTATTGGAAGCTTTTTATTTACAGGTCCTACGGGAGTTGGTAAAACAGAAGTTGCTAAAGAGTTGTCGCACCAAATGGGAATTGCTTTTGAACGCTTTGATATGAGTGAATATATGGAAGCACACACTATTTCAAGGCTAATAGGGGCTCCTGCTGGGTATGTGGGGTTTGAAAAGGGTGGACTTTTAACAGAAGCCATACGAAAACATCCGCATTGTGTGTTGTTGCTTGATGAAATTGAAAAAGCACACCCTGACTTAATGAGTTTGTTGTTGCAAGTAATGGATAACGCTGAATTAACCGATAACAATGGAAATAAAGCGGACTTTCAAAATGTTATTTTAATTATGACTTCAAACTTAGGTTCAACTGAAGCAAGTGTTATGGGGTTTACGAAAGATGACACCCTTAATGAAGATAAAGCGGTTAAAAAGTTTTTTGCACCTGAGTTTAGAAATAGACTTGATGCCACGGTTAATTTTGGTACGTTGTCTTTAGAAGTAGTAGCACTGGTGGTTTCTAAATTTATTGATGATTTAGAAGAGCAAATTAGCAATAAAAACATTAAAATAAATTTAAGTTTAAAAGCTAAAAAAGAGTTAGCACGATTGGGCTATGATAGATTAATGGGGGCTAGACCTCTTAATCGAGTCATCGCCCAACATATAAAGAACCCGCTTACTGATGAAATTTTATTTGGACAACTCAAAAATGGCGGTGCTGTTTATATTGATTTTGTACAAGAAAAATTTAAATTTGAATATTCAAAAATCTAAGGAGATTAAATGAGAAAAGTGTTAATAAGTTTAGCTGCAGTTGGAGCTATTTTTTTTGCAGGATGTGCAGATGAGAAGAAAAAAGAGACGGCATATGTTGAGAGTAAAACTCCAGCAGTTATGACACAAGAACAAAAGAGTAATTTACTTGATAAAGCACAAGAAGAAGCGGCTAAAATAGCTCAAGAAGCTAAAGAAAGCACAGAAGAGGCAATTGATGAAACAAAAGAAGCATTAGATTCTACTGCTGCTGATATTCAAGAAGAAATTACTAAAAAAGCAGAAGCAATTGAAGCTGAAATTTCAAGTGCAACTGAAAAAATAAGTCAAGAAATAGAAGAAAAAGTTGAAGCAGTAACAAAATCTTTGACTCCTAAAAATGATAAAGGTGCTGAACTTTATCTGAAATGTTCTGCATGTCATGGACAAAAAGGTGAGAAAAAAGCACTGGGTGCTTCTGAAATAATCCAAGGTTGGGAGATTGAAAGAACAGTTGATTCACTAAAAGGGTATCAAAATAAAACTTATGGTGGAAAAATGAAAACTATTATGACAGGACAAGTAGCAACACTTAGCGACGATGACATTCAAGCATTAGCTGAACATCTTGCAGGACTTTAAAAAGTAGAGCCAATAGGCTTTACTTTTACGTATTAACGTCAAGGTACTCTTTGAAAATTTTACCCTTAAGTATTTATTCCTACACCTTCCCTAACCCTTTACACTTCAATGATGAAGGTCTATTAGCCTATGGAGGCGACTTAAACCCCAATAGAATTATGAAAGCCTATATGAGTGGAATTTTTCCATGGTACAATAAAGAAGACCCCATTTTATGGTGGAGTCCAAATCCGCGTTTTGTTCTTTTTTTAGAGGATTTTAAAGTCTCAAAATCTTTAAGAAAACGAATAGAAAGTAACTGTTATGAAGTGAAGTTTAATCATAACTTTCTTCAAACCATAAAAGAGTGCTCAAAAGTTCCACGCCTTGGACAAAATGGAACATGGATACAGCAAGAGATGATTGAAGCGTATTCTAAACTTCATGAAATGGGGCATGCTCATAGTTTTGAAACCTATTTTGAAGGTGAATTAGTAGGTGGGGGCTATGGAATTGGCGTTGGTAATATGTTTTGTGGCGAGTCAATGTTCGCTTTAAAAACAGATGCTTCTAAAGTGGCATTGTACTATTTAGTGCAACACTTAAAAGAGCAAGGTTTTTTCTTTATAGATTGCCAAATTCCCACTCCTCATTTAGCGTCACTTGGGGCTAAAACAATTGCTAGAGAAGAGTTTCTACAGTTAGTTAAACAAGCTTTGGAAAATCCGAAAAGGTTTTGATGTTGAAGTTGAAAAGTTAGTAAGTTTGTGAGTTGATTTCTAATATACTGTGTAAGTAATAATTTAAGGGGTGGGACTAAAGTCCCACTTCCGAATAAGAAAAATAAGCTATGCTTGCTTTAAAACATAACCATAGTTAGCAATATTTTCAATATGAACATGCGGCATTTTCTTTTTTAATCTTGAAATAATATCGCGAATTGTAGAATCGGAAATGTTTTTATCAGACCAAATAATCTCTTTTATATACGTGTAGGAAATATTATTATTAATGCTTTGGCACAAAACATCTAAAACTTCTAACTCTTTTTTAGTTAAATTAATGGGAATATTACACAAAGTTAGTGTTTTTGACTCAAGATGATAGATATAATTTTTTCCTAAATTTATTGTTTTAATCAATGTTTTTGCTATTTCATTTGTTTTTGTAAGCTCTTTTATTCGTTTAATTGTAGTTAATGCCACATGCAAAGAGGCTTCTACGTCATTGAGTTGAAAAGGTTTTACTAAATATCCAAAAATATTTTCTTCTTTAGCTTCATTAATAGTATTAGTATCTCCATATGCCGTAGTAAAAATAATAGGAAGAAAATACTCTTTATTAAGCAAAGAGGCACACTCAATTCCATCAATATTGCCTTTAATATTAATATCCATAAATGCCAAATCAATAGAGTTGTTTTTTGCAATTTCTAAAGCTTCTTTAGCACTTGAGGCTTTAAAAATATTTTTGGCTCGAAAGGAAAGTAGAATTTGTGTTAAATACTCTAAGGCAATAAATTCATCTTCTACAATTAAAATAGAAAACTCTTTAAATTTTATCATTGCGTTCATCCTTAAATGTCAGTTCAAAAACAGTACCACTGTCTTGGTAAAAGCAGAAACTTCCCTCAGGGAGTTTGCTGGAGAAGTCTTTTATAAGTTCCAGTCCAAATCCTGTGGGATGTTCATTTAAATCAAACCCCATGCCGTTGTCTTTAATATGTAAAACGACCAAATGATTCTTTTTAAAACAAGCAATATCTAAAACAATAGGAATTTTTTTAGGGTGGTGCTTAATACTGTTGCTAATAATTTCATTAATAATAACGCCCAAAGACATAATATGGTCAAAATCAATACGAATATTATCGACTTTTTTGTTTAAAGTAACATTTGAATTGACATAGGTTCTTATAATGGTTTGTATGAGTTCATCTAAATACTCTTGAACATTTATATGCACTAAATCCTTTGAATTGCATAAATATTCATGAATTAAGGACATAGATTTTATACGGTTAATTAGTTCAGAAAAACGGTTTTTGTCACTCTCCTTTTTACTTTCAAACCACAAAAATGCAATAATCATATGGAAATTATTTTTAACTCTATGAAAAACCTCTTTTACTAAAAGTTCTCTCTCTTTGAGGAGTTTGGAAAGTTTTTTGTTTGCACCTTGTAAGCTTTGTGTTTGCTTTTTAACTTCATTTTCAAGTTTTTTGTTTTGGTTGTTTTGCAAATCAATTAATTCATTTTGAGTAGAAATTTGTGAATTTTTAATAATATTATACCGATTAGCTAACATTAAAGAGAAAATTATAATTTCTAAACACAGCGAAAATAGATATCCGTATCGTGTAAAAGAGTTATATTCAACGACTCCTGAAAGAAGTAATATATAAATAATAATAGAGAGAAAATAAACGGTAATTGCAAAAATATAATACTTTAAAAAGTGTTGCCCTTTTTTATAAATGACAATAGAAGTAACAATGAGCGAAAGTAGCGTCAAGGTAATAGCATTGTTAATAATTTTATTCCACGGAGTGTAGGAAAAAAGCATTAAAATTCCGAAAATGGCAATAATAAGCATGAGTATTTTTAAAATATAAGTAGCTTTTTTAAAATGTTTTTTAGCATTAAAATACTCAATGGAAAAAAGTGATAAAAATATAACCGACAGACCTGCTGCAAAATGGAGTTCAAACATATAATATTGTAAATTAATATAGGCTAAAAGCCCACTAATATTTAAAAAATAGATAAAAGAGAAAAAACTGTATCCTGCATAGTAAAGATAAATTACTTCTCTTAAATTTATCCATAAAAAAAGATTAAAGATAAAAATAATAGTTAAAATTCCAAATAAAAAGATAAAAAAAGTGTTAATAGAAAAAAGCTGGTGAGAATAAAAGTATGGCTTAGTATATATAGAGATATTACCAATGTAAGGGTAAACACCTTTTAACTCCAAAAAAACAGTTTTTGAGCTGTTTTGTGCTAAAAAAAGAGGATAAGCTAATTTTGAACTCTGTATTTGACGCTTATTTATAGGAGTAAAAACCCCGTTTCCTATCTTTTGCCAAGTTTTATCAAAGTAGTAAAAGTTTGCTTTTTCGTAAAAATGTTCATTAATTGACAGAATAAACTCTTCCGTTTGAGCTATGTTTTTAAGCTCAAGCTTAAGCCAAAGAGTTTCAGGTGAGTAACCAAGAGAAAAAGCACTTGAAGATGGTGAAAACTCTTTTTGCATAAGAGCTATTTCTTCAATACCCATAGCGTTACTTGCGTCTTTGAAGTACTCTAGTGTAAAGTTTTCATAAGCGTTTTGCTCGCTATTTAGTATTAAAGATAACGATTGGGCATTTAAAAAAAGAGCCAATAAAAGTAAACTAAAAAAATGTTTTAACATGAAATCACTTTGAAATAAAAGAAGTATAACATATTAAAAACAAGAAAATCCGACAGTAATCTGACAGTATTCCCACACCGCTCCGATAATAAAAAGTTAGAATACAAAAATAAAAGTTATTTCAAGCAGGAGAAAAAAATGAAATTCAATCCAAACTATAAAAACCGTTTTAGGATACTAAAAGGTGGGAAGATAAGCCTAGTAGTGTCAGCTTTATTAGGAAGTTGTGTCATAAGCTTTGCGGCTCCTAGTGGTGGTGTAGTAACCAGTGGAAATGCAAATATTTCACAAAATGGAAAAATAACCAATATAAACCAAAGTACCCAAAAAGCCAGTATAAACTGGAATCAGTTTAATGTAGCTCATGATGAGATAGTAAACTTTAAACAACCAGATATAAATAGTATAACTTTAAATAGAGTAATTGGTAATGAAAAGTCTGTTATTAATGGAGCACTTAATGCAAACGGTCAAGTTTGGCTTTTAAACTCAAATGGAGTGCTCTTTGGTAAAGGTGCAAAGATAAACACAGCAGGACTTTTAGCCACCACAAAAGAGTTAAGTGATACAGACTTTCAAGCAGGAAACTATAACTTTAAAGGTAATTCAACCGCTTCTGTTATAAACCTTGGTGAGATAGATATAAGCAACTCAGGTTATGCAACACTTTTAGCTAACACCGTTACTAATGAAGGAACTATAAAAGCAGTCAAAGGAAGTGTAAGACTAGTAGGTGCAAATGAAGTCACTATTAATCTTAATGGCAACTCTATCATGGAGCTAACTGTAAACAAAGGCGTACTTGATGCTTTGGTAGAAAACAAAGGTGCAATTTATGCTGATGGCGGAGAGATATACTTAACTACTAACGCTGTAGATGAACTTCTTAAAGGTGTGGTAAATAATACGGGAATCATAGAAGCTAATTCTGTAGATGGAATTACAGGGTATGTAGAGTTGTTTGCTCATGGTGGAACTGCAAATGTAGCTGGGACTATAAATGCTACTGATGGGTTTGTGGAAACTAGTGGAAGAAAGATAGAGATTAGTGATGACTTTGCTATTAAAGCTGCTAATTGGTTGATTGATCCTTACAATGTTTATATAGAGAGAGATAGTGAGGAATCATATGCTAATGATGGTCAAAATTATATAGGAAATGAAGACGATACCATTATAAAAGCTAGTACTATAGAGACTGCTTTATCATCTGCATCTGTTACTATTAAGACCACTAATAGTGCTAGTTCGGGAAATCAAGAGGGAAATATCTATGTAAATAGTAGTATTAGTTGGAATACTGATTCTAAGTTGACTTTAGATGCTTATAACGACATCTTTATAAACAAAGAGATTACATCAAGTCATGCAAACGGAAAACTAGAACTTCTCTATGGACAAAAAGCAGCAGCTTCAGGAAATACAGCAGACTATCATGTAAACGCAAAAGTAAATCTTCACGCTGGAAGTAACTTCTTAACAAAGCTTGGAAATGATGCGGGTGTAAATGCTACCCCTTGGACAGTAGTAACAGATGCAGCGACTATGCAAGCTATGACAATAAATGATATAAATGCAAGATATGTTTTAGGAACAGATTTAACTCTAAGTGGTACAAACAACTGGACTGCAATTAGTAATTTTTATGGTAAATTTGATGGTTTAGGACATACTATCTCTAACTTGCATATCGATAAAGCAGACACAAACTTTCAAGGTCTCTTTGGTAAGATAGAAAATGCTACTATCCAAAACATAGGCTTGGTAAATGCTACTGTAAGTGGAGACAGTTTAGTAGGTACTTTAGTAGGAAAATCAACTAACTCTATCATCTCCAACACCTACGCTATAGGTGGAAGTGTAACTGGCAAAAACTACAATGTCGGTGGTTTGGTTGGACAAAACTATGCTGATAGTGCAACTGCAAGCATAAGTAACTCTTACTCTACAAATAGTGTAACTGGAAATAATAGTGTCGGTGGATTGGTGGGATTTAATACTGCAAAATCGATGATGGAATCTGCAACTGCAAGCATAACTAACTCTTACGCTACAGGAAGTGTAACTGGAGTTGTTTATAATGGTAATAATCCTTCTGACATCGGTGGATTGGTGGGATTTAATACTGCAGAATCGATGATGGATTCTGCAACTGCAAGCATAACTAACTCTTACGCTTCAAATAGTGTCACAAGCACTGGTAGTTATGTCGGTGGTTTGGTTGGTAAAGTAGAAGAAGATGGCGGTACATCAATCATTACAAGCTCATTTTATGATAACCAAACAAATACAGCTACTATGCAAGATAGTGTTGCTCTTGGAAAAACAAAGTCAGATATATTAAACTTAGTAGGTAATTCTTGGGAGAGTTCAATTTGGGGAACAGATGGTTCTGAAGTTAGTGGCTATGCAACTGGTACTATTGATTTACCATTTTTAAAAGGCACTACAAAGTTCCAAAACACACTATTTGAGAGTGGCTTTGGAACAACAAACGACGCCTACACCATCACAAACTGGACACAACTGCAAAATATAAACTATGGATGGAATACTAAAAACAAAAACTACACACTCTTAAATAACATAAGTAGTGCAACAGCTGGTTATATTGGTACAGGTGAGGGCTGGAATCCTATTGGAGTATTTTCTGGAAACTTTGATGGTTTAGGTCATAGCATCTCAGATTTATATACAAACAGATCTGCTAATAATCAAGGTCTGTTTGGACAAACTGAAGATGCCAGTATTGTGAATGTAAATCTTACTAATGTAGATATCAAAGGGCAAAATAAAGTTGGTGGATTAGTAGGAAATGCAACGATAACTCATATCGAAAATGTAAGCACTAGCGGAAAAGTTGTTGGTAACAACGAAGTTGGTGGATTAGTTGGGTATATAATCAATGCAAAAGATACAATATTAAAAAGTCACTCAAGTGCCCAAGTAACTGGAGCTAATGATGTAGGTGGACTTGTAGGAAACCTAAACTATGACAGTGCTATAAGACAAAGCTATGCCACAGGAGAAGTAACAGGTGATGGCTCTAATATAGGTGGTTTAGTTGGTAATAGTAATTATTCAACTATAGAAAACTCTTATGCTACAGGTACTGTTAATGGACTCTCTACAAAAGGTGGACTTATAGGTAACTCTGAAAATGATCAGATAACAAACTCTTATGCAACAGGTGAAGTAGTAGGAATAGCCCCTTCTTTTGGTGGCTTGATTGGTTCTGAAGATGGTACGACTGTTAGTGACTCATTTTTCAATACAGAAACTACAAAACAAACCAAAGGTATAGGTAATAGTGCAACTGCCACAGGCGTGACAGCTAAAACAACAGCTGAACTAAAAGATAAAACAACATTTGCAGATTGGAATATCCAAGAAGATAGCACTATAGTTCCAAGCACTCCATTTTTAGCATGGCAAA
>JBAYYP010000004.1:0-73923 GCA_041672955.1 Arcobacteraceae bacterium | reverse complement strand
AATAAAACAGTTGCAATAACTTTAGTTTTCATGAATTTTTCCTTTTATATATTTAATTTTATCTGAATAAAAAAATAAAATCTTGATTTATGTCACTTTTTGTTATTTTATTACAGAAATTTGAGCTTTCTGTTTAATCTTTTTAATGCTCTCATCAACATTTTTTTGAAAGGTATCCATTTGTAATTTGTTTTTAATAGTAAGATATACTTGGTCTAGCTTTACCGTATACGCTTCTTGTTTGGCATCTAAATAAATAATATGGTATCCAAAGAGTGTTTTCAAGGGTTTTTTAGTGTAGTGTTTCTCTTTTAAAGCCACAGCTTCATCCCAAAATTCATCCATCATTATGCCTTTTTTAAACCACCCTAAGTCGCCTCCATTAGGTCCTGCTGGCTCAATAGACTTCTCTTTTGCTAGTAAAATAAACTTTTTTTGAATATCTGTTTTTGTTTGATTTAACTCATTTATTATAGCGTTAGCCTCTTCAAGTGTTTCAACCACAATATGTCTGGCTTTAAGTTGGAACTCTTGTTTAAACTCATCTAAATGCGCATTATAATAGGTTTCAATATCTTTTTCCGATACAACAATAGAATTAAACTTTTTCTTCATCCAAAACTCAACAAGAAGATTGTTTTTTATATCCATTAATGTTTTTTGAAACTCTTTGTTATCTTCAAGTTTCTCTTTTTTGGCTTCTTGAATTAAAAGCTTTTTTTCAATAACTTGATGCAATATTAAATTTTTATCTTCATTAGAGAGTTTTACATAAGAGCCCTCTTTGTCAATACTTTTAATAAAATAATTAATTTCATCTATATTTATCTCTTCCCCATTTACAATTGCATAGGTATTAGCAGAAGCCGAAGTGTGTAAAAAAAATGCACATAGAAGTGCGGCTAAAAATTTCATTATTTTTTCCTTTTGTTATGTTGTTGTGCTTCTAAAAAGTCATTTAAACTTTTTTTCTCATATTCGTTTAGTTTTGAAGTGTCGCAAGGCGTTTGATTTTGGCACTTCTCTTTAAAAATATCCATTCCAAAAAGTCGCGGATAAAACTCTCTGTTTTTATTTATAAAGTTATATTTTCCCACAGGAATATTAGCATCGTAAGCAGCTAACTCTTTAAAATTCAATGTATCAATTACAATAACTTCCCCATCTTTTTCATAAATACTTAAATAGGCATATTTTCCATCACCACTGTATTCTGTGTGAATATATTGTTTGCCTTTTCGTGGAACTATAGTTTTGGTTTCATATTTGTTTTTATCAATTAAGACTAACTCATCACTTCCATTATCCGCCCATAAATAAGGCGTAAAGGGGTGTGTTTTAACAAAAAAACCATCGCCTTTAATATTTACTTCTTTTGTAAATTCCCAATCGTACATTTTCCAAACAGTTATATATGGTTTTTTAATATGTGGTGTTGCAAAATAAAAGTCGCCATTATTGTACCAATAGGTTGCAGAAAATAGGTGTGGCATCCCTTTCATGGCATGTTCAAAAACAATAGAGTTGTTTGTTAAGTCATACACACTTAATACATCTCCTCTTCGTGCCGTTCCAATTAAAAAATCTTCAAAAGGATCAATAAAAAAGTCCTCAATAGGCTCTTTAATAGAAGTATAGGTAATTTCAAAGGTATTGGTGTCAAGTTTTGCTAAAAGAGGTCTGTCTCTAAATGTAAAAATAGCTTCATCTTTAGAGTAAAACTCATACAACGCTGAAACTTTTCCATCAAGTTTTGTAATCTTTTTTGGAAGCATACTGCTTGAATCTAAAACTACTAGTTGTTCAGGCAACAAACAAGTAGCAAATACATTTTTACCATCACGACTGAGTGAAATATTTCGTAAATTAATACACGCTCGTACTTTATTCATACGTTGCCCTGTCTTTAATGAATATCTCTGAACATAGCCATCTCGTGTAGGTACATAGATGTTTTTAGCATCCATGGTGTATTTAATTCCCCCATGAACATTGTCTAAATGAAACTTATCTAAAATACGAGTATCTTCCATAATCCATACTTTATTGCCGTCTCGCTCCACTACGGGCAATATTTGCTCTTTATCTTTAATTTTTAAAGGGTTATACGCATCATTGTATGAAACAATTGAGTTTCTAATATCTTCATTTCCCCATGTAAAATTATCATCAATATCAGATTTTATGTAACGAGCAATCTGCAACAACTCATATGGATTTAAGAAATCATATTTAGGCATTAGTGTTTGAGGAAAGCCATCTTTTATTTTATTCGCTAAACTTTTTTCATCGTATTTTGTTAAAAGCTTTGGCAACAGTGGAGGACCATCAATTCCTACTCTTTTAGTATGGTGGCAAGAAGCACAATATTGATTGTACAGCTCTTTGCCAACTTCTTTTTTAGGCAATGCTTCAACTAAATGCCCTGAAGCTGCGTCTATTGCATTTGCATTGTATAAAAAAAGAGTCATTAAACTTGAAAAAATAAGTGTAGTTTTCATGGGAGGATTCCTTAGTGTGAGAAATATCAAGCCCGAAGGCTTGATATAAGAAAATGTCTTAGTAAACGTCGTTCATTGTGTTTGTAACGTTAAATTTACCTGTTGGTGTAATAAGTCTTTTGTCATCAATTACTTTAATTAATTCTAATGTTTTAGCATCATAAATTAAAATAGCTGTTGGTTTAAGTTTATTTCCCCAAATACTTGTCCATACCTCAGTACCAGCTGCATTAAATTCAAAGTGAACAGGCCCTCGAGCTTGAATCTCTTTTCCATCTGCAGTAATAGCTGGAGTTAAGTATTTTTCATCAATTTTAATAGTTTTAACTACTTCTAAACTGATTTTGTCAATTACATAGATTTGTGTTTGTAATGCTCTATCTGGATTTACAGGTCTGTCTGCAAAAATATACGGAGAATTTGGATGACCTTTAACAAATAGGTTTCCTCCACCTTCACCTGGAAGTTGAATTTTCTTAACAACTTTCCATGCATTTTTTGAATGTTTTACAGGGTCTGTTCCAATAAATACAATATCATTTGAACCGATGTGTCCTGTTCCCCAAATTGGACCATATTTAGGATGGTCTACGTTTACCCCTCTACCTGGGTGAGGAATATTTCCTTGTGATGGAATATTAGCAACTAGTTTTCCATCTTTTGTATCAATAACAGAGATAATATGTCTAGAGTTAGCAGCTGTCATGAAATATCTTTTTGATAAATCCCATCCACCATCGTGTAGGAATCTCTCAGCTTCAACCATAGTAATTTTTGGGTTATGAACATTTGAGTAGTCATATAACCATACTTGACCTGTCTCTTTAATGTTAATAATCCACTCAGGTTTATCGTGTGATGCAATAATTGCAGCAACTCTTGCTTCTCTTAAGTACTCATTAGTGTCATAAGTATAACTTGCAGTTGATACAATTTTTAAAGGATCAAGAGTATCAGCATCTAAAGTTACAATTGATGGTGGCCAGTAGCACCCAACAACCGCATATTTATCTAGGTAATCTTTATGTTTAGATGTGTCAATTGCTCTAGCATCGTTACATACTCTAATTTCAGCAACGTTTTTAGGCTCTTTCATCCATAAGTCAATCATAGATGCTTTTCCATCTCGACCAATTACATACATATATCTTCCACTTGCGCCTGTTCTTGTAATGTGAGTTGCAAATCCAGATGGAACTACAGAAACTACTTCTTTAGTTACTCCATCAATAATAGCAATTTGTCCCACATCTCTTAGAATAACTGAGAAATAATCTTTCCAGTTTTTAGCTTCAGGTTTTTTTGGTCTATCTTTAACAGGAATAAAAACAGTATGTGATTTTTTCATGTCAGCCATAGATTTTTCAGGTGGTTGTGGTGCTTCTACTTGTAAGTATTTAGCCATTAAGTCTGTTTGTGCAGCACTTAATTCACCAGAACGTCCCCACTCTGGCATACCACCAGGTGTTCCTTCATGAATAATATACTTTAGTGAATCAGTACCCATTCCAATCATTTTTTCAGGCTCTAAAGAAGGTCCAAGTGCACCTTTTCTAAGCATTCCATGACAACCTGCACATCTGTCAAAATAAACCTCAGTGGCTTCTTCCATTTGTGCTTTACTTAACTTTACTTCTGCTGCTGCAGTACTAACTAAACCTAAACAAGCAATTGCTGCTATACTTAAAACTTTTGATAATTTCATATTCTTCTCCTTATATAAAATTGTTTTGTGTACATTTATCTCTTTTTAAAAAAGAGATATCACTTTTTTTTAAAACATTGTAGAAGGAACCCCCATCCCTCCTACAAAGCTATTATTTTTCTTCTTGTAATCTTTTTTTCTCTTGTGCATAAATCCAAAACATTGGAGCTATAATCACAGAGTGAAGAAACAAGGTCAAGGTCATAGGACCTTGATTGATCATTCCAAAAAAACTTGGAACTATATCTGTAAATGGTTCAAACATGTTACTCTCCTTGTTCAGTATTTATTTTTGCTTTGTTAATAGTCAATAAATCGTAAACTATATATAGGAATCCAACTAAAGTTACAACTCCCATTGCTAATCTCCAACCCATTGCTTGTTTGAACCAATGGCTGTATTGAGAAACGAAATAACCTTCCCATGTAGCACCCATTTGAGCTCTTTCAACCATAACTTGACCATATCCTGCAATAGTTAAGGCAACTGCCATACCGACAACTCCTAAACATAACAAAATAAATCCCATTTTAGTATTAAATGTCATTTTTAAATCTTTTTTGCCACTACTTCCTTGAACTGCCATGTAGAACATTGCAATCATAGCCATAGCGAAAGCACCAAAGAATGCTAAGTGACCGTGTGCTGCTGTAAATTGAGAACCGTGTGTATAGATATTCATTTGTGGTAATGTGTGGAAGAATCCCCATACACCAGCACCAATAAAGTTACCAAACGCACTACCAACAAACCACATAAATGCAGGAGTGTTGTTCATCATTGGTTTTTCACCAGCACCTTTTTTAATACCAGCTTCTTTTCCCCAGTCATACATAACGTGTACAAACATCGCTACTAATGGAACCGGCTCTAGTGCCGAGAACAATGCTCCAATTTCCCACCAGTACTCAGGAGTACCAATCCAGAAATAGTGATGCCCGATTCCTAAAATACCAGAACCAAACAACATAGCAACTTCAATCCATAACCACATTTCAACAATTTGTCGATTTGCGCCAATGGTTTTAATTAATGCCCAACCAATAATGGCCGCAACAAATACTTCCCATGTAGCTTCAACCCATAAATGGATTACCCACCACCACCAGTACTGATCAATAGAAATATTTTCAGTATAAAACATACCTGCAAGGTATAACCCAGCAAGTGCAAGTAAGTCTGCCATAAGTACGGTTAAAATACCTGTTCTTTCTCCCTTCATCGCTGTTAAATAAACATTTGATAAGAAAACTAGAACAACTACAACAATACCAATATCAGCCCATCTTGGAGCTTCAATATACTCTCGTCCTTCTTGAATTAACCATAACGTTGTATGATTAGCAGGTCCTGTTTGAATTAAGATGTACACTAAAACAACAACAGTAACTGCTGCTGTTAATATATAAAAGCCTAGCTTTCCTAGTCCAATTCCAACTGTATCAATACCTGTTTCATCAGGTAATAAATAGTAAACTGAACCAATCATTGCGTACAATAACCAAACTACTAATGCATTAATGTGAACCATTCTTGCAACGTTAAAGTCTAATACTTCAAATAAAAATGAAGGATATACAAATTGAATACCAGCAACTAAACCAAATAGGATTTGTGCTCCTAAAAGTGCAACAGCTACTGCAAAGTACATAACCCCTAATTTTTTAGATTCGTATGCAAAATTACTTGCCATGAATAGCTCCTTGAATTTTTCCAAAGTTTCTTGGGAAACCATTGGTATCAATTGAAGACATATGTTTTAAGAATGCAACAATACCTTTTGCTTCAGTTTCTGTAATTCCAAGATTTGGCATCATTCTTTCATGAGATGGATTTTCAGATGGATTTTGTAAAAATTCAGCAATTGCTTCTTCTTTACTGTCTTTTCCTAATCGTGCAATATATCCGTCCCACATTGGGTCAAGCCAAGCTTTTGTTAAATCCGGTGCATAATATGCTCCGTTTCCTAAAAGTGTATGACAGTTCATACAGTTTTTCGCTTGAACTCCTAATTTTCCTAAATTCAAAAGCGCTCTAGCTTCTTCATCAGAATAATCATCTCGACCAAAGAAATTTTCTTTTTCACCAATAACTGGCACCTCATGACCTCGCTTATCACTCATTTCATAAGTGATTTTATAGTTAATTACCGTTGGACCAGGTACTCTTTTAGTTACTCCCTGGGTAAGATCTTCATCTGTTCCCATTGCAATTTGCCCCATCGTATCGAATGTGAGCCAAATTAATAACATTGCAGCAAAACCCGTAACCCATGCAGCTGAACGTTGCCAAAAACGATTGTCAGACCAGACAGAGACTTTTTTAGACACTTTGCTACCTCCTTATATTTTATGTTCGTATTTTTCTTCTGCTTTTACATTCAAATAGTAGTACAGATGAGGAAGTGTTAAATATGCAATCATTGCAATAGTCAATACTTTTTCTACCATTGGTCCCACTTGAATAGTAACAGCAACAAAATACATACAGTATGCTTGAAGTCCCCAAAACATGTAAGCTAAAGGCATATAATACCCTTTCATATACTTCATTTTCACTAAAGTATATATACCTACATAAAAAACTCCAAACAAAAGTACAAATGATGATGACAAAAATATTGGTAAAAAATCCTCCAACGCAATTTCAGGTCTAACTCGTACGACTTCATTTAACATTGTTGACTCCTTATCAAATTCTTATCTTAAGTAATTGTAGAGGAATTATGAATTTAATGAATTGATTAATATCAACTTTTTAAAGAATAATCATTTAAGAAAATTAATTTATAATTTAAGGTAATACTCATAATAGGAGTGTCTTTTTCAAAACACATAGATGAACATTAATAATTGCTTAAATTAAAAAAGTAATTATTAGAAGTTTTTTAGATAATTAAAATAAAAATTGCTGCTAAAACAGAAAAAGTCAAAGTTAACAAAATAGTTATTTTACGGGAGTGTTGTTCAATAAAAGGAGATTTTTTAGAGAGTTTCTCTGAAATCCAAATAGCAGGTGAAAGTGAAAAAGCCATTAAAGCAATTACAAAAACCAAAAAAATAACTGCACTTGTAACTGATGACGTTTCCATAATTTGCCTCTTATCTTTAATTAATTTATAATTTTAACTTAAGTGACATCTTGATGCCTTAATCTACATCAAGATGACTACTTTTTCTTTTTTTAAGGATGTGTATAAGAGCCTTGTCGTTTGCTCTTTTGCGCGTGATCTATTTGTTTTATTTTCTCAACCGCTTGTTCATAGTTTAAATGCGTTGAGTTTTCAACAATAGTTTGCTTTGAATAAGCACTTAAACCATATCCCATTGGAGTTAGTGTGTCTGAAACATAAATTGCTTCTTTAGCATCAATCCATTTTCCTGAAACGGCATCAGTAATATAAACATTGGCTTCATTAAACCAAGCTATTTCATCTTCAATAAACCATAAAACTGCACATCCTAAATCATCGAACATAAAAGCTTCGTTAGTTTTAGGATTAATCATTTGAACAGTAAATTTTCGTTCACTAATAATCATTTTACATCGTTCACAAATATCTCTGTCCCAATGCACTTTCTTCATGCCATTAGGAAGTGAATCTTCTTGACACCCAATAAAGATGAAAAAAATGAAAAATGAAAAAATAAGTGTTTTCAAAGATATATTTTTCATAATATTCCTTATCTTATCTCTAAATAGTTAATAAAATTTTCATTCATTCTATCCACTCTATAAATCTTTTTGCCCTTATGAATTTCCATAAACTCTTTGGCATCTGCTTCATTTTTAAAAGGAATAATATCATCCCCTCCAACACTCATCATAGTGCTTCCAAAAACATAGTATGCGGTTTGTGCGTCTGTGAGTTTTTTACTTTTATAATCCATAACCCACAGTTGTGCAACCTCTTTTTCTTTTGTTTTTTCTACATGATGCTTTTGTTTAAATGTATATTTTGTTGAACTCATAACATCAAAACTGTTGTCTTTATAAACAACTACACCCACAAAATCCTTGTTTTTTTCTAAAGGAACTTGTTTCACAGGACACATTTGCGTAGGAGTAACATTTAAATCTTTATAGGTTAACCCCTCAAATTGCAATGCACTTGCAAACAGTGTTGTAGAAAAAAATACTACCCCTAATATATATTTTATATACTTCATCATCTCTCTCCTTAAACTAAATCTTTGTTTTTAAACGCCACAAAACCTAAAATAGCAAAAACAATACCTAATACAATTGGGTAAAGTAAAGCATAAATTGAGAAAAATGTTTTTCCAAATTCATCTAAAATAAAATATGCCGAAGGTCCAATTACAGCTAATTCAGGGTCGAACAGTGAAATTGCTCCCAGTCTAAATACTTGTAATGGATTGCTTAACGCAATTGAAAAAACAAGTTCCGCACTGGCAAATTGTTGACTTAATACTCCAATAAGTAAAATATCAATAAACGCTAAAAGTGCTAACCAAAGGAAAAAAGCAACTCCTAATGCTACTTCTTGTGTTTTTACTACAGAAGAGATAAAGAAGCTAAACCCTAGGAAATTAACATTAAGTGCAAAAATTAAGCCAATGTAGTAAAAAAAGATTCCCCACGGTACTTCGACACCTTTTGCAGCACCCCAAACAAGTGCTAAAACCAATGCTCCAAAAATAGGAAGGGTAACACTTACTAATCGTCCTAAAAATCGTCCAAAGAAGTAATCTCTAAGAGAAATAGGAAATGACAATAAATACTCTAAAACATTGCTGTCACGATCAGCTGCAATAGTACGAACAGTACTAATAAGTATAAAAATTGGCAAAATAACAATGCAAATTTCTATAAAAATTAATAACAATCGACTTAATCCACTAAAGCCTTGAATTTTCGACTCTGTTACTCCTGAAATAAAAAAAAGAGCAACTATTCCACCAAAAATTAGACTGTACGACAAAAACCATTTAGAACGCAATGATTCTTTAATATCAATGGAAAATATTAAGAATAAATTTTTAAATCTTTTCATCTAAAATAACCTTTCCTAAATCCATTTCAATTTTTCTGTTTACAATATGATGTACCTCTTCAATACGGTGACTAATAAAAATCATAATTCGCTCTTCTAAAAAATCATTTAAAATGGAGTAAAAAATATCTCGCCCTTTGGGGTCTAAATTTGCCGTAGGTTCATCAAAAATAAAAATTTTTGGGTTTTTAGCCAAAGCAATTGCAATAAGCAATTTTTGTTTCATTCCTCCTGAGAGTTTGTAAAAAAGCTTATTTAAATTGGCATTAACATCTAGCTCTAACTTTTGGCATAAATCAAAAATTGTCTCTTTGTTTGAACCACTTGAAACCACCGCATAGTGAATAAGTTCACTAACGCTTAGTTTTATAGGAGGCGGTAATTGAGGCACAAACCCAATATTTTGCAACGCTTCTTGTCTGTTTTTAAAAGGGTCATACCCATTAATAGACACTGTGCCTTGTGAAGGAATATATTCGCCTAAAATAGTACGAATCAATGTCGTTTTTCCAGCTCCATTTTGCCCCATAATAATAGCACTTTCGTTTTGTTTAAATGACAAATTCACATTGTCTAAACTCAACTGTTCGCCAAATTTCTTACACAACTGTTTTACTTCTATCATATTAACTTCTTTAACTTGGTTTCATAATTTAACGCATCATTGTGACACACTTCAATGCATCGTCCGCATAAAGTACAGTCACCTGAAACAATAGAAATTATGCTTTTCTTTTCAGGATTACCATTTTTTTTGGTAATTTCCAACACGTGAGGCACCAAACACACATCGCTGCACACTTGACAATGGTCACATCTGTCATCCCAAACTACTTTAGTTGCACTTGGCCATCCAATAAAACTATACGTTGTTCCAATAGGACATATATTTCTACACCAAACTCTTTGAGAATAAAAAACTTCAATTAAAAAAACAGCCAATACAAATGCCAATGCACTGCTGTATCCATAAATTAAAGCACGGCTAATAATACCTACAATATTAAACATTTCAAATATTAAAAAGCCTGTGGAAAAAGCTAAAATAAGGAATATAGCCCAAAAAATATATTTGACTCTATAATCAAAAGTTCGTTCTTTAATAATCTTTTTATGCACCAATGTTTGATGCCATTTTTCACCAATTTCCCCTAAAATAGTATAAGGACATACCCATGAACAATAGGCTCTTCCTCCTATTAAAAAATAGATAACCACAATACTTAGCGTACCTATAATTAAATTAATAGGAATTTGATGATGTGCTGCAAAGACTTGAAAGGTCATATAAGGGTCAATTAAATGAAACCCTAGAAAACGAGAACCGCTTAATGTTCCTTCTAAAAGTTGCAAATCTACCCAATAGGAAAACATAAAAAGTAGATGAATAAAAATAACGCTTAACCATCTGTAAAAACGAATACCTAATCGTTTTTTACCCTCTTTATTGACACTAATAAAGGTATCAAAAAAAGAGGTGCCATGAATGGTTGCACGGGTATTATACTTGTCCATAAAATGCCTTTATTTAAAACTAGAAATCTCTTGTGCTAGTGTATTTAACTCATCTTGTGTAGCATTGATTAATAAGCCTTGCATAAGTGAGTTAGTAACTCGATTATTTTTATAGTCGTCAAGTTTACTTAAAATATAGTCCATGCTTTTACCTTTAATGCTAGGTCCTACTTGAGTTCCTTGCCCTTCACTTCCATGACATGCTTTACATCTTAAAGAGTAAAGTTGACTAACTTCATTATTCGTACTAGTAACTGCTTGTTTTTTAAGCTCTTCTAGCTTTTGATCTTCTTCACTTTGAACAGCTACAATAGGAGCTTTTTCTACTACTGCAATCTCTTGTTGTGCAACAACTTTATTACTTGAAGTTGTATCTTGAACCACCATATAAACCATTAAAAGCAGGATTATAGCACTAAGACCCAATCCTATCATTTTTCCACTACTCACTTTTTGCCTCCGTTAACTCTTTATTAAGTGCAGTAATTTCTTCTGCTAAAGATTGAATTTCTGCATCATCCATTTGCGAAACTAAATATTTCATTAACACATTCACTTCAGTTAAGTTTTTATATGCTTTTATTTTATCAGCAATCTCTTTTGCACTTTTATGCAACAAAGAAGGTCCTACAACTCCATTAGCAAAATCATCATGACATGCTGAACATTTTAGAATATAATTTTTACTTAAATTCATAGAAATTAAATTTGCATTAACTGCTTCATAACTGGTACGTACAGTTGCTAATGCTCCAATTTGTTTGGTTACTGGAGTTTCTTCTTCACCCATTGGAGCAATATTTACGACTTTATTTCCGTTAATATCATATGTTACAAACATATTCTCTTGTTCCATTTTGGTTGCGTTTTCTACCACTGTGATACTTTGTTCACTGACTTTATTAGAACTATTTTGCTGAACACTTTTTTCCTCTTTTTTATCACACCCTGTGATAAAAATTAAGGCGATTATAAACACTACATATTTCATTGATATACCTCTTTATATTTTGCTCTTGGAATCATTACAATGGCTGCTTCTTCTTGTGCAGGGCAAAGCTCTTCACACACTCCACAACCAACACATTCACTTCTAACTTCGGGATACCATAACCCATGCTGATTTTGCACCATGGCAATGGCTTTTTCTTTTTCAGGGTACGGACATAAATCCGCACAGATTGTACAAGGTTTTCCCACATAACTTTGCAAATCTTCTAAAACTTTAGCTTCTCTTTCATTTTCGTTAGAGTGCGTTAAAATTTCTGCAATATCTTCTTGCGTTACATTTTTTTCTAACAATGCTAAACATTTGTTAGGGTTTTTTAAGATAGCAACACCCATTTCAACTTGATGTGCTTGTGTTATATCGTGGTTAAGCGACCCACTTGGACACGCTAACACACAAGGCAACAAATCACATAAATAACACCCTCTACTTCTAGCATCTACATGAGGAGTTCCCACACTGTTGCCGCTTGTTATATCTAAAAGCGACAAGCTGTGATACGGACACACCTGCACACATTGCCCACACTTTATACAAGTTGATAAAAAATCTTTTTCATCTATTGCACCCGGTGGTCGCAAAAAAGTCTCTTTGGCATTTAACTTAGGTGCTAAATATATTCCTGAACCTAAAATTGAGCCAAAGAAGAGCGTTGATGCACCTACTTTTATAAATTTTCGTCTGTTATCATTCGTTTTCAAATTTCCACTCCATTAATGGGTTATTGTCTGTTGCCAATAAATCAGGTTGTGAAAAAGGTGCAATTTTAGATAAGAAATTGAGTAAATCCATTACCACAGAACCATAAAAAAACTTAATGTTAGGGTTATACAGCCAAAGTTTATCGGCATAAGCATAGTGTTTAAAAGGAATATCCCCTATGTTATCATTGTTTCTATCAAACCCTTCATAGCTGTCCCAGTAGTTTTTATTCCATGTATTTAACTCTAAATTATTCTTAGGAGAATCATTGATCACTTGTTCCATATTACCTTTTAAAAAGTTATGTGTGAAAACACTTCTTTCTCTTGATACTTGAAATTGCACCCCACTGGTGTTGTACAAAATCTTATTACGCTTATAGATATTAACCGTACCTGGTTGAAATGGAGATTGATCAATATACAACCCTCTTGCATTGTAAACAATGTCATTATCCGTAATGGTAAAATCTGAGCTATCTTTCATGCCAATTCCCACTCCAAATGAACCCACAGAGTTTCGTATTGTATTGCCAATTGCCGTTGTTCCACTGCTGAACATAAAAAATATTCCTACGGAGTTGAATTCAAACAGATTGTTTTTAACCATATTCCGCCCAGCATACATAAAATGCACAGAGTATCTGTTGTATCTTCCAATATTGTTTTCAATGATATTACCACTTGAATACCACAATACAAAATCTCTAGATTTTTCAATAGTGTTACCAATAATTTGATTGTCATGAGCATACCACAACTTTATCCCATCACCTCGTAATCCTAAATCAAACTCTTTAGACGTAATATAGTTATCAATAATTTTAGAACGGTTCACACGGTCAAAAAAGATACCAAACAGACTGTCTTCTATATGATTATTCTCAATAGTAATATTATTTACATCTTGAATTACAATTGCACTGTCTGTTTTTTCATGGCTTTCACCTGTTCCTTTTATGGTTAAGTTTTTAATAACCACATTGGAGCTTTTAATGGTAATAACAGAGCCTTTGCCATCACCAACTATATGTGCTTTTTTATTTAAACCATCAATTGTCAATGGCTTATCTATTATAATATTGCCATAATATTCTCCTTCTTTCAACTCTATTTTTGACCCAGCAGGAGCATTATTAATTGCCTCTTGCAGAAGTGACGCTTGCAAAAAAAGTTGAGAAAATAAAAATATTGAGATGATTTTTTTTATGAACATAGCGTTTAACTCTTACTCTCTTTAAGTTTTGAAAAAATAGCTAAAATACTTAAAATGCTTACAGCAATTAAGATATAAAATCCAAGAGAAGGATACGAGTGCGTAGTAAACTGCGCCACTTTTCCTTGTCCAAATACCGTTGGCATAAAAGGTTTTATTGTAAATGCTCCAAAGTTTTGCATATTATGTCCATACCAATATAACCACCCTGAATAATCAACCAAAAAGGCAATAGGTAAAACTGCTGGAGTTGCCATTAAAAGCCACGATTTTTTATCGTTGGTGTATAAATATCCTATCATTAGTAAAGTAACAATTAGGAAAAAGTACGGGACCACTGTTCGTTCAAACTTCCCACCGTGTTCCATAGGATACATTCCTATGTAGTGATTAATAGTATTCATCTCTTCAACATCACCGCTGTATCCATCAAAGTGAAAGTAAACAGGAATTCCATTTGGAAACGCCTCTTTTGGATAATTAGGAGCTTCAAGTGAAACTTTCCACACAGGAATACTAGCCGCTCCTATTTCACCTTTTCTTTTTAGCATTTGCTCTAAAGAACCCTCTGCTCCTTCTGGAGTATATGGGCTAAGATACTGAAACTTATGATAAAAATCCCATATTGTATGAGCATAAGCAGGGATAGATTCCGTTTCATGATTTTTAATTTTTTGAGATACTCCATAAAATCCAATGACAGGAATAGTGAAACTAAACGTAAGCAACAACAACGCCAAAACTGTAAAGACTTGATACTTTTTCATAATAATTCTCCTAAAAATAAAACACAATTACTTATATAACTATATCAATTTCGTTGCTAATATTAATTGATTCAAAACAAAAGTAATATTTTTTTGTAAGATTTAGCAAGGAGAAATTCCTTGCTAAATAAATAATATTGATTAATGAAGACCGGCGTTTTCGTCAATCCATTTCATATATTGAATAATATTTTTAACCTCTTCAGGTTTCATATTTTGATTTGGCATTCTTAAGTTAAATGCTTTAATCATTGCTTCAATATAAGGATTATTATAATATTTTTCTGGTGTTAAAATAAAGTCATATAAAAACTTCTCACCATTTTCATGTCGTAATAATGCTCCCGTAATATCTGGTCCAGAAGATACTTTTCCAACTACGTGACATCCATTACAACCACCTCTTAAATAAGCTTCTTCACCTTTTTTAGCAGATTCACTCATTGGAGTTGAAATCTCTTTTGCTAAGGCATTTTTAGCTCGTAATCCTACGTCAGCTGTTTTAACCATGTATTGCCATACTTGATTTTCCCACAATACAGCCGAGTTTAAATCCCCTTTTTTATATGCAGCATCCGCTTTTGCTTTTTCAGCTGGGATTTTTCCATATTGGTCAAGAGCATCTTCTACTTGTGTTTTTACATATGGGTATTTTTCAAACCCTTTTTCTTTTAAGAATTTAACAACACTTTGAATAACATCATCCGTTGCTTTATTTGTAGCAACGATTTTTTTATACTCAACTTCTAACTCTGCTTTACTCATTTTAGCTACTTTTGCAGCCTTGAAGTCAGGGTATTTTTTATTTGGATCTTTAACTTTTAAATATCCCATCATCTCTAAGTGTAACGCTGAACAAAACTCTGTACAGTAATAAGGGAAAATTCCCTCTTGATCTGCCATAAATGTTACAGAAGCTGTTTTTCCAGGTTCAACAGATGCGTGAACGTTTAATTGTGAAATACCAAATGCGTGAGTTTCATCAACCGCTCTTTCTAAGTTAGTGACATAAATAGTAACTTCATCACCTTTATTTACAGTAATATGTTCAGGGTTTAAGTGACTTCTAATAGCTGTCATATAAACTTTAACTTTATTACCGTCTCGTTCAATTCTCTCTTGTCCTGCTAATGTTAGACCTTCGTGAACTTCACCTGTTCGGCTATTTGTTCCAATGTCGTATCTTCGCTTAGGATTAATTTTACTTGCATGAATTGAAACAACATCATGTGGCTCACCTAATCCAATAGGTAAATCGTAAATCATTTCCATTTTATCGCCACTTATGTCAATAAGTTGGTGATTTTGTGGATGCAATGGACCAACTGGTAAAAATCTATCAATTGACAATTTGTTCAGTGCAATTGCATATTTACCTTTTGGTTTAGTAGATTTACCTTCCATACTATCTAAGTGTCCAATGTTATAGTGAACATTAACTCTGTCTAGAATTTTAAGGTTTTTATAATCCCATTTTACTACTTGTGAATCGACATATAAAGAAGTATAAACAATGCCTTCTTTTTCATCAAAAGTATGATGCAATGGCCCAAGTCCTAATTCAAGTTGACCATATAATGATTTTTTGAAATCTAAAATTGGAATACCAAATGGATCTTTTCCTACAAACTCTTTGTTATCGATTTGTTTTTTGATTTTTGCAAAATCATAAACAGATGCGTGAGTATCTAGTTTTCCACCAACAATAATATATTTACCGTCTGGAGTTACGTCTGCACCATGTGGAGATTTAGCTTCAGGAATTAAAAATAGTGCTCCACCTTTTACAGCTGCTTCTATAGTTACAATTCTATGGTTATTGATTACTTTAACATTTTTTGGATCTTTTGCTAATTTAGCAAGAATTTCCCAGTTATATACGTGTAAGTAGTCAGTATCGTTTCTTGACATACCTGCTTCAAAAGGAGGTAAACCTTTTTCAATTCCACCTGTGTACATTTCAGTATTAAAACTGTTTGTAAATGCCCAACCGTGTGATACACCTTTTCCAGCATCACTTAAATCTTGCATATAAGGAGGTAATTCTAATGTAAATGACTCTTTTTCATTGATAAGCCCTTTGTCATAATCAAATTTCCATAAAGTCACTCCACCTCGGTACTTCTCTTCATACATTTCAATAGGAAAATACTCGTTTTCAAAAGGAGCAGCATATTGTGCAGCATCTATAATATACTCAGTATTTGGAGTAACAAAACTTCCACCGTGAGTACTTCTTAAAACAGGGTTAACTACAATTTGAGTAGTTTCAAAGTCATGTAAACTAATAACAGCAACTCTAGGATTTGCTTTATCATTAATGAACAGATAGTCTCCTACATATTCCCCATTTTTTTCACTTAAGTTTGGATGATGAGTATCTCCCCATTTAATCTCTTGTCCTCTAATGTATCCACTTTCAAGAACTTTTCTTGACTCATTGTCAAATCCATATCCTTGCCAAGGCTCAGGAGTAAAAACCCCAATATACTTTAAAATTCTCATTGATGGAACCCCGTAAACAATCACTTGTCCACTTTGTCCACCTGAACTGAATACATAGTATTCATCTTTCATCCCCGTTGGAGTATATGTTTTAGCAGCTGCTAAAACATCTCGTTCGGTGAGTCCTCTATCTTTCATAACTTGTTCTAACGTATTATTTGCATTTGCCACACTTGCACTAATAACCGTTCCTAAAACAAGAGATGAGAGTAAACTTAGTCGTTTCATCTTCTCTCCTTTAAATAAGTACGTACATAAAAGCAATTTAATCACTCCATATACACAACAACAAAAACCTACTTATATAAGTAAAACTTATGCTTTATAGATCCTACAATTTGCTTAAATTGTACGCGAATTATAGTAAAGTATAACTTCTACTTAATTGATGTGAATCAATAAAAAATTATATAACTTTTTTTCTTAAGGAAAGATTAAGTATAAAAGAAACTTTTGTGTCACTTTTTTACTTTATTGAGAATTACAGCTTTTTTTAAGTTTATCAAGCTCGGTTTTAAGCTCTTGTAGGCGTTTTGTTGAGTTAATTAAATCTTCCGTAGACTCTATTACCATATCTTCACTTCTGTTAAGTTGTTTAGAAATTGTGGCAGAATCTTTTAAATCATCTAATATTTTGTCAAACTCTTCGGTAATCTCTTCTAGTTTATTAGAAGCTTGTCTTGATTGTTCAATGGCACTGGAAGAAAACTCCATAGCAGAATTAATTTTGCTTATAAAACAGTTGATAGTATCAGAGACTTCAACAATTTCACTCTCTGCTTTAAGTTGAATGGGTTTTAAGTGTTCTATATCTCCATTTTCAATAAGTCGTTTAGTAGAGTCAATAAAATTCTGCGCATTTTGCTCAATCTCTTTTAATTTAATAAAGCCATAAATAAAAAGAAGTAACAACAGCAAAGCAGCAGCATATTGAAAATATCTCAAATATTTTGTTTTATCTTCAGCATGAAGGGTATACAGGTGTACTAAATTATCTACTTCTTTTAGTAAAATCGTATTATTAGTATAAATTCCTTCAACAAAAAGATTTAAACGTTTTAAATCTGTTGGATTTTCTACTAAAATTTCTCTTTTAAAATCTTGTACATTTTGATTATAATTATTCCAAATAATATCAATAATATAAAACTGCGTTGCAATATGTTTTGTAGGAACACCAGAAATACCTAAAAGTGGATTACCCTCTCTTAATGTATTTAAACTGTAAATAAACTCATCAATAGAGGCATCTAGTTCGTTAAAATTGTTTGTTTTTGTGTGATTTAAGTAAAATATATTTTTAGCAATTTTTTGAGTCAACATTCGTTGTTTTCCAACAATATTTATAATAAGTGCATCTTTAGCATTTTTTTCATTTAAATAAATAGTAGTTGCAATAATACCTAATGTAAGTAAAACAAAGAGTGCACCGAGTGTCTTTATTTTAGTACTGATTTTTTGAGTTTTCATACATACGCCTTTAAAAATTGAAACAAAGGTTACAAAAGATTATAATATAATGTTTTAGAGCTAAATGGCTTTGACTTATGACAAGTAAATGCCTCTTTTTGAAAATTACTCTTTTTTTTCATACGGCAATTCCTCTAAAAATAGAAGCTAACTCTTGGGCATTTAAAATAATTACCTCTCCGCTTATGACATCTATAATTTTATTTCGTGTTAATCTTTTTAAAACTCGGGAAAGTGTCTCTGGTTGAATATGAAGCAAAAAAGATACCTCTTGTCGTTTTATATTATTAAACATCTCTAAATCATTGTGAAGCATAAAGGCTACTTTAGCAGTGGCATCAAAAACCAACTCTCTGTTAATAATACATTGCAACTGTTGGGTTTTTTTCAGAAGCTCTTCAATAAAATCTTGTGTTAAAATATCTTTTGATAAAAAAAGTTCAGTAAATTTTTCAAAATTAATTGACAAAACTTCTGAATCTTTCATAAATTCAGCATTGGAAAAACAAAATATTTCACGTTGCTTTAGCGAGGTCAATTCTGAAATCATATTTTTTTCATGAATATGATATAAAAAAATCTCATTGTCAAATTTATCTACTTTATATACTTTTAGTAAGCCTTTTACTAAAAACATCAAATTGTTGGTACTTTCACTTTCATAATATAAAATAGAATCTTTTGAAAAATTTTTAAGCGTAGCAATAGTGCAAAGCTCTTGTACTTGCTCTTGTGTTAACGTTTTAAAAAAGTCAATTGAATTAATAATTTCTTGTAAAGTCAAATTAAATGCCTATTTGTAATGTATTTAAGGTATTTTATATTATCCTAACGAAATTTATAATTAAGTGATAGATATGTTAATAGATGGACACAACCGAATTGTTGATTATTTAAGAGTTTCTGTAACGGAGCGATGTAATTTTAGATGCCAATACTGCATGCCTGAAAAACCTTTTTCTTGGGTTCCAAAAGAAAATTTACTCTCATATGAAGATTTGTTTGCTTTTGTAAAAGTGTGCATAGATGAAGGCGTTACCAAAGTTAGAATAACAGGAGGCGAACCACTCTTGCGGGAAGGACTAGAACATTTTGTAAAAATGATTTCTAGCTATAAAAGCGATATTGATTTAGCATTAACCACCAATGCTTATTTACTTCCACAAGCTGCACAAAAATTAAAAGATGCAGGTCTAAAACGAATTAATGTCTCTTTGGATTCATTAAAACCTGATGTTGCTGCAAAAATTGCTCAAAAAGATGTTTTGCAAACCGTCTTAGAAGGAATTGCTAAAGCAGATGATGTAGGACTTAAAATTAAAGTTAACTGCGTTCCTATGCAAGGAATAAATGACGATGAACTTATTGATATTCTAGAGTTTTGCAAAGCAAAAGGGTATACCGTTCGCTTTATTGAGTTTATGGAAAACCAACAAGCCACTGTTTCAACCAAAGGGTACAATTCAGAACAAATTCAAGCAATTATTGCTAAAAAATATAATTTCGTAAAATGTGAACGAAAAGGAAGCTCTCCTTCACAAGATTACCAACTTGATGATGGCTATATTTTTGGAATAATTGAACCCCATAAAGATGATTTCTGTGCTACTTGTAATCGAGTACGATTAACTGCAAGTGGAGTACTCATTCCTTGTTTATATTTTGAAGATTCTCAAAGTATTAAAGAAGCCATACAAAATAACGATATAGAAAAAGCAACACAAATTTTAAAAAATGTGTTGGCAAATAAACCTGAGAAAAACAAATGGAGTGAAGACAGCACCTCTAGCCGTGCTTTTTATGAAACAGGAGGGTAAGTTTTTTAATTTCAGATGTTAATTTTGAAGTATCTTACTCTTACTTGATTTTGTAATTCGTTTCTACTTTCCAGCTATTTTGCTTTAAGAACTCTTTGGCTTTTGAACATATAGGCGTTGTTATTAGAAGTATCTTTTTTTTAAAATTGTGCTCTTTAAATTGCGCTAAAGTAGAGCATAATTCAATGAGTTCTTCTGCATTTTTTTTGATAAATCTACTTTTAGGATTATGTATAAAAATTGCGTAGTAGTTTTTATCTATTCCCTCTGCTGTATAAATTTCTATTTTTTTTCGACTCTTTAAATTTTTAAGATCAATCGCTTCTATCTCTTTAAAAAGTATGCCCTTCTCATTAAAATAGTGTGTTAAATTTTTCAATTTTTCTTCTTTTGTTGGATTATATAAAATATTATTATAGCAAATTAAAAAATAACCTTTATTAATGTTTATTGTCACCATAATTGTGTTGCTTTTATCATTTTATATATACATATTTTAGAAAAATAATGTTACTATGCAGACACTTAATAACTCAAGGCATTCTTTTATGAATAAAAATTCGATTACTAATAAAAAGTTGATTTTTCGTATTATCTTCTCTTTATTTGCAGTAGGACTTATTATTATATTTAGTTCTTCTTTTTATTTAAAAAACAGTGCGTTAGACCAACTGGCAAAAGACGATGCTAAAAAAACAAGTGCACTTATTTTTGAAATTATGAACACCAAAATGCAAGACGGCTGGGCCAAAGAAGATTTAAAAAAGATCCTAACCCGTTTGGAGTTTATACGAGAAGGTTTAAGTGTTCATTCCTATAGAAGTTCTTTAGTTGAAGATATTTTAGGAGTCGATAAAACAGACAGCCAACTGGTAAAAAAAGATATTTTTATTCAAAAAGCTATGATAGGAGAAGAGCAATTTATTGTACAAAAAGATGGAAGTATTCGCTATTTGTACCCTATTTATGTCAAACAAGAGTGTATAACGTGCCACTACAATGCTAAAATAGGTGATATAAATGGAGTTTTAGACATCACTTACCCTCCTAGTGAAATAAAAATCTCTTTAAATGATTTAACTTTCTGGTTTATTGTCTTTTTTATTGCTTTTTTATTGTTGTTCTTTTACATTTTCTTTTTAGTAATTAATAATAAAATCATTAATCCCATTGTACTCTTTACTGAAAATATAAAGCAGCTTACACAAGAGAAAGATTTAAATAAACAAGCCAATATAGAAACCAATATTGAAGAGTTACAAACACTCCAAAACTCATTTAATGAACTCATTTGTACCATTAAATTTTATTACGACAAACAATTAAACAATTTATTCATGGACAATTTAACCTCTTTGCCCAATATTAACCGTTTGCAAGAGGACTTAACGCTTCATAAAACAGCTACGTTAGCTATTGTTAATATTGATTCTTTTAGAGAATTCAACAACTTTTATGGCATTGAAGTAGGCGATTTTGTAATTAAACAACTCGCGCAAAAACTACAAGAACAATTAAATAAAGATGCTATTCTATATCGTCTGTTTGGTGATGAATTTGCAATCTTATTCACTCAAGATACTTCTATTAAAGAGTGTACTACTCTTATAAAAAATATTCATGAAAACGAATTTCAATACAAAAAAACAAAATTTTTTATACAAGTAACCATGGGAATAGTCTTTAATAACGAAGACAAACGCGTTGAAAAAGCAATTATTGCTGTTAAAAATGCAAAGAAAAACAGAAAACATCTTGGGCTTTTTGCAGAATCTTTGCTTTTACAAAATCAGTATGAGAAACATATTAAATGGACAAAAAACCTTAAAGAAGCTCTTGATAAGAATGATATTGTACCTTTTTATCAACCCATTAAAGATGTTAAAACGAATGCCATTTTAAAATATGAGGCACTGGCTCGTTTATATTATAAAGAGTGCTATATTGCCCCTATTGAGTTTTTAGAAGTTTCTAAAAAAGCGAAACTCTACCACAGAATTACCACTATTATGATGAAAAAAACATTTGAACATTTTAGCACCAGACCTCATATTGAGTTCTCAATTAACTACTCTATTGAAGATATTTTAAATTTTGAAACCACACAACTTCTTTTTGAGTTGTTAGAAAACTATAATATGGGTCATCAACTTATTATTGAACTTTTAGAAACCGAAGAGATTAATAACTTTGAGCTGCTCAATAACTTTATAACTCGTCTAAAAAAATACAAAGTGCGTGTTGCCATAGATGATTTTGGAAGCGGCTACTCCAATTTTTCTTACATTATAAATATGAATGTTGATTATCTTAAAATAGACAGTTCTTTAATTGAGAATATTCATGTGTGCCAAAACTCTTTAAAAGTGGTTAAAACTATAATCTCTTTTGCTAAAGAAATAGAGTTAAAAACCATTGCAGAAAAAGTACACAGTAAAGAAATTGAAGATATTTTAATCGCTTTAGAAGTTGATTATGTGCAAGGTTACCATATTGGTAAACCTGCTCTTGAGATTTTAGAGTAGTCAATCACATTTTTTATACTTGATACGCAAACCGCACATCGTTTCCATTAGAGTTGTATCGTTTTTTTAAGACTTTCTAAACGAACGTCCTTTCTTGCTCATTATGACAATGATTTCACTTATGTAGACTACAATAAGTATAATATAAACTGACCCTATCTAAATCGATAAAGAGTTATTCCTTACAAAAAGCTATTTTACATCTTAATAAAACAGGATTTAAAATAAGATATAAAATAGTCTACATAACTTTTTTTAAAGTCATATATACGTAATTTTATATTAAATTATATATACTATCTTAGTGAAAATAATATAACATGAAAGCATCTTATGAAAATAATTGAAGTAAATTTAACAGAAAATATCGCAAATCAAGTTGGATTAAATCCAATTTCAATGAAAAAAATTGATAATATGGTATTACTTGCGGGTAAAAATGGTTCTGGAAAAACCAGATTACTCAATCTTATACGAAATCAAGCACAAAATGTAAAAAATGAAATAAGTCAAAGGAATAGTGCTAAAAGTAATATTGATTCATATTCAACCAACATTAAGAATCAAGCACAACAAAAACAACAACTTGAATTAAATATCCAAAATTATGAAAATAATATTAAAAGTTTTAATCAACAAATTGAAAATCAACCCAAACAAAAAGAAGAATTGGAAGAAGCAATTCAAAAATTTGAAGAACAACTAAGTTTTCCTATTCCTATAATTCTTGAAAATAACCAACAAAATGTTGCTGTTGTTGATTTTGTTCCAAATAAAATTGAATTAGAAGATTGGACGAATCAAACTGAACAACAATGGATGCAAAAAGCAAATCAAGCAACAACAATTGGAGTTTCTGGTTTATATCAAGCAACTATACCTTTGATTCAAAAAGTAGTAAAAGCTTGGTTTAATTCAACTCACCCCATGACAGAAATATCAAAAGAAGAAATTGATATTGCAACTTCAAATTATGAAAGACTTCAAAGTATCATTCAATCTTTTATTGGTACAAAAATTGGATTAGATCAAAATGATCATTCTACATTATTTGGTAAACCTATTGCACAAGCTCAGCTCTCAGCTGGTCAAAGAGTATTACTACAACTTTGTATTGCAATTTTTGCACAAGGTGGAAATTTATCAAATTATATTATTTTTATGGATGAACCTGAAAATCATTTACATCCTTCTGCTGTAATTGATTTACTTGATACTATAAGAGAACATAATCCAGATGGTCAAATATGGATAGCAACTCATTCTATTCCTTTACTTTCACATTTTCATGCTTCTTCTCTTTGGTTTGTTGAAGATGGTGTTGTAAAACATTCAGGTAAAAAACCTGAACTTGTTTTAAGAAGTCTTCTTGGAGATGAAGATAGAATCCAAAAATTAAGAGATTTTACAAGTTTACCAAGTGAATTAGCAAGAAATCGTTTTACATTTGAATGTTTATGTCCTCCTCAAGTTGTAGAAACAGATTCGACTGACCCTCAATCAAAACAATTAAATGAACAATTAAACATAATCTGGAAAAATAAAACTTCAATTAACCTTTTAGATTTTGGTGCTGGCAAAGGAAGAATGATTGCAAATCTATCTGATTATCCAACTGTATCAAATGAAACTCTCAATTATCATGCTTATGAACCATTTGATACAGATAAAGATGATTGTTTAAAAAATATTTCACTTTGCTACAATGATACAGAACATAGATACCATACTTCAATAGAAAATCTTCGTACAAAAGTAGATGATAATTACTTTGATGTAGTAGTTTTAAGTAACGTTCTTCATGAAATACCACATTTACAATGGCATTCAATTTTTTCAAATATAAAACAATTACTTAAAAATGATGGATATTTATTATTGATTGAAGATTGTTTAATTCCAATAGGAGAATTACCTCATAGTAATGGATTTATTGTATTTAATACATTACATTTGAAAAAACTTTTAAATATACCATCAACTGAAACTAAATTTATTGCCCATGATGCTCGATTTGATTCAGTAGAACAAAAAGGAAGATTAATGGCACATTTAATTCCGCAATCATATTTAACAAATATTTCAATAGATACAATAAAAGAGGCTTTAAAAGAATTAAAAAAATCTGCTAAAACTGAAATCCTAAAAATTAGAAAAGAAACTCCAAGTTATTCAAATGGTTTAGCTCACGGTTTTTGGATTCAACAATTAGCAAATGCTGAATTATGTTTACAAGAAATGGGAGAGTAATAATCTCTCTTGAAAACCTAAAGGTTTCCGTTCTCTTACTTTTTGGTCTCAAAAAGTAAGCAAAAAAGACTGCTAAGTTGATGAAGAAGCAGACCCAAAGATGTTAGGATTTAATTTCTGCGTTCAAAAACTCGTAAAAATGTGCATTTAGCACATTTACTTACTCAGACAGTTTGAACTGTTCCCCGAAATTAAATCCTAAAATCTTAGCTTCATCAAACGCAGAGGTAAATAGTTATTGTTCTAACTATCTTGACTAAATTGAATATAGCTAAAATTATAATCTTAGAAAATCAAATATGAAAATGTCCTTATCCCCTATTCCAACATCTGCAAAAGCCGAGCGTTTATTTTTAATTTCGGAAAAAGCTGAGGACTGCTTGACGAGAGAAAAGTGCTGAATGCACTTTTTCGAGGAGTTCCGCAAGCTAGAAATTAAAAATAATAAGCAAGGGAACCTTCGGCTTTGAAGCTTCGTTGGTGGTTTTGCTTACTTTGTCCACACAAAGTAAAAAGACGGAAACTGAAAGTTTTAAGAAAGTATAGCTTTACCTTTGATACGCAAACTGATCATCATTGCCTTTAGAATCATACCGCTTTTGTAAAGAGGTTTTAAAAGCAAGTCCCAGCACTTCACAAACAAGTGCTTCTTGTGTATTAGCTTCACTTACCATAGGGTTTACAATGAGTTTATTGAGTAATTCAATAGTAAGCACAGGATACTCTCTTTGAATTAGTTTCATAGTGTCATTCGCACGAATTTCACCCTCTTTTAAAACCTTACAATACCACCCCGTTAATCCACTTTGAAAAATTTGTTTAGTCATAGTTTTAACTTGTGTATTGGCACTGAGTTTCCAACACGGTTGTCGTGGTTGAGTCACTTGCACACGCGTTTCCCCAATATCATAAACATCGCCTACACAAATATCCTTTTCACCCACATTGGATAAAATCAAATTTTCCCCAAAATGAGCCACCTCATCGTACGCAAAAGAAGTTTGGCATAAAGCATTAATCCCTTGATATGTTTTAACACCCATACAAAACAACGCCTTATTCTCTCCCCCATGGTGCAATAAATCGCCTTGTGCATCAGTGTTAAATCCTGTTTTAGTTAAATACGCTTTTTGCACAGGAGTTTTTTTAATTCCTGAAACCAACTCTTTTCGTGCATTATTTTCCAAAACAGTAGTCGTAACTTGCCCTACTTTCACATACAACACTTCTGCTAAATTTTTATTCACTCGTAATCCTTTTCTTCTCTATACTGCTTCATACATTTTTAAAATAACGTTAGCGGCTTCTTTTCTCAAAGGTATTAATTTTTGATACATTGTTTGTTCTCATAACTGTATGCATTGAAAAACTGCTTCGCTGTTCTGGCACTTTTACTGGCTCTATTTTGTGCAAATTGGAGTGCCTTTTTGTGTAACTCTTCAAGGTTTCCTTCGGTGTTTTTAAAGTAGCTCTCCACAATGGCTAAATATTCTGTTTCATTTCCAGGATAAAAGCCTAACCATAAACCAAAACGGTCACTTAAAGAAATTTTCTCTTCTACACTGTCGCTGTAGTGAATTTCACCATTGCTTCCTACTTTTGAACCTTCGTTGTCTCTATGGTATTCAGTAATTAAGTGACGTCGGTTAGAAGTGGCATAAATTTTAATATTATCGGGTGTTTTTTCAATGGAACCTTCTAAAATTCGCTTTAAGCCTTTGTACCCTTTTTCGCCCTCTTCAAAGGACAAATCATCACAAAAAATTATAAATTTGTAGGGCAGTTCTCTTATTTCATCAGCAATTTCAATTAAATCGTCCAAATCATCACGGTCTATTTCAATTAGCCTTAAACCTTCTTCTTTATACTCATTTAATATGGCTTTAATTAAAGAAGATTTTCCCGTACCCCTTGAACCCCAAAGCAGTACATTGTTGCAAGGCAAGTTATTTAAAAATCGTTTTGTATTATTAACTATCTCCTCTTTTTGAAGCGTTATTCCTATTAAATCATTGAGCGTTATCTCATCTAAATATTTTACAGGTTTAAGTGCCTCTTTTTTTGCGCGATAAATGGCTGCATACGTTGTTTTCCAATCCATTACTTTATCTCCTTATTTCTTCCAATACTGAAAATACCTTTTACAAAAGCGTACAAAACAATTAAAAAAACAAGTGGCAGAAGAATGGTTTGAAAGACAAACACAATAATTAAATCCACCATATACTCACTTGAATTATCCGCTGCACTTTTGTACTCTTCTATTTTTTTAGTGTAATAGTTTGAGTCAAATTTTTCTGACACTTTAGAGAAAAATGACTGTTCCTCTTTTTTAGTTATAGTTTCATTCGTTACCTTACTCACCTCGTCTTTAACGCTAACAATGCTGCTATTGAGTTGTTCAATGTTGTATTGTGGTTTTACGAAATATTCATATGCTACTTCATTGACATACCCAATTAAAGGAATAGCAAATCGTAAGAAGACCAATATTATGGTAATTTTAAAGAAGAAGCTTCTGGCATTTTCATCATTTTTAAAACGAATAAAGAGCCAAATGTTTAACACAATTAAGTTAAATGCTAACAAGCAATTATAAAAAGAGTTTGTAACAAAACCCATAAGAATTTTTTGAATTCCCAAAGAGGTCATGCTGGCTAACATTATAAGTGAAAATTGTTCCACCAAGTCATTAATTGGGTCTAAAATCTGCCCCACAGCAACCGTTACAAAAGGTAAATCAAGCTCTGTTCCTTGCGCTAGGGAAATAACTGCGTTTAAGGCTTTTGCACTTCCAAATACAATAACCGCTTGTGTAAACGCTTTATCAATAAGTGTTTTTGCATGAATATCTAAAGCAAAGCTAAATGCTAAGAGCAATACAAAAATTGAAATTAAAACAATAAAAAACTTATTCCAGTTAGTTTTAAAAAAGGTCATAGGTACTTCTTGTGTAAAGATTTTAAAAATTATAACAAAACTATCAATAGTTTTTGATTTTGAATTTCGATATAATCCCCTTTTCAAACCACATAACACAATTAGAAAGGGCTTAATGTCAATAATTAGCTACGAAGAACAAACAAAAATTACCCGTGCCATCATTAAAGCTGCGGTTATGATGCTTGAATTTGGAGCAGAGAGTAAATTAATAGACCAAATATCTCAAAGAATGGGTGCTGCTTTAGGCGTAAAGTCAGTCGAGATGTCGTTAATTCCTTCAGCAATTGTCTTAACCACCCTAACCCCCAACCAATCAGTTACAACTACACGAAGAGCACATCACAAGCCTATTAATATGTCTATTGTTTATGATATTGTACGTCTTTGTATTGAACTGGAAAAAAAGCGTTTCGGTGTTCTTCTTGTTGCTAAAAGACTCAAAGAAATTAAGCCTAATTACTACAATCGTTGGCTGATAGTTTTTATGATAGGGCTTTCATGCGCTTCCTTTGCTTATTTACGAGGAGCAGATGTAGCTGCTTTTTTTATTACTTTCTTGGCAGCATCTACTGCTATGGGAGTGCGTCAAAAATTGGCAAAACACAGATTTGTCTCTATCGTAATTTTTACCGTTACCGCTTTTGTAGCTACGATGGTTGCGAGTTTATCGTATGTAAACTCTATTAGTTCAACCCCTAGCATAGCTCTGTCTTCAAGTGTTTTGTTGCTCGTACCTGGTTTTCCATTTATTAACTCAATTTTAGATGCCGTAAAAGGGTATTTAAGTATGGGTTGGGGTAGGTGGCTTCAAGCAACACTGTTAACCCTTGCCACTTCTATGGGAATTATTTTTGCTATGTCGCTTCTAAATATTAAAGGGTGGTAAGATGAGTGAATTTATTATAACCCATATTTTAGCAGCTTTTTTCTCAGCTATTCCAGCCGTTGGCTTTGCCATGGTTTTTAATGTGCCTAAACATACGTTAAAATTTTGTGCCATGGGAGGAGCCATTGCATACACCTCAAGAATGATTCTTTTAGATTTACATATGCCTATTGAACTTGCCACTTTTTTAGCTTCTTTGCTTATTGGCACTATTGCTGTTCACTGGTCAAGAAAATATATAGTTCCAAGACCCATTTACACCGTTGCTTCAATTATCCCTTTAATCCCAGGAACCTACGCCTTTAGCACAATGATAAGTTTAGTAGATATGAATTCACACGGAGTAACCCCTGAATTAATTGCCATTTTTATAGGAAATGGATTAAAGTCACTCTCAATTTTAGGAGCCATTAGTTTTGGATTAGCGTTGCCATCCCTTTATTTTATACGACACAATAGGCCAATTATTTAAGAAAAATGGATATTTTATCTATTTCGTTTTTCTTCTTATTTCTTTGTTAGAAACAAATATCTTTTTCTTAAGTTTCAAACGAACATAAAAAAGTATCAAAATAGCAAGTAATACTAAAATAGTAACAATAATTATTCTTAAATATTCACCTATTAACTCTTGATTGTGTCCAATAAAATATCCTAATAAAGCTAAAATAAGCACCCAAATACCCGCACCCAAACTGGTATAGAGTGAAAACTTAAAGAGGTTCATTTTTGCTAATCCAGCTGGAAGTGAGATATATTGCCGAACTGCTGGGATAAGCCGTCCTGAGAAAGTAGAAATATGTCCGTGTTTAGCAAAAAAATCTTCCATTTTTTGCATGGTCTCTTCTTTTATTAAAACATATTTACCGTATTTTGTAATAAATTGTCGCCCATAGCGAAGTGCTAAAAAGTAGTTAAACACTGCGCCTGCTAAACTTCCTGCAATTCCTGCAAAAATGGCTATAAAAAGGTTCATCTCTCCTTTATATGCCAAATATCCTGCTGGAATCATTACGACTTCTGAAGGAAAAGGAAAAAAAGAACTCTCTAGAAACATCATAATAAATATTCCTATGTAACCCAAATCACCCACCGTTTTAACAATAAAATCAATTATTTCGTGCAACATTATCACTCTTTTGTATGTATTTAAAAGTGGCTAGTTTACCCTTTTTAAACTTTAACCCTCTTTGTAAAAAACTACTTTGTTTCTTCCTGTTTGCTTGGCTTCGTACATGGCTTTATCCGATTTTGCAATAAGTTCATCTATATCTTTTTCATTGCTTAACTTAGCTACTCCAATGCTAACTGTTATTCTTACAGGCGTATTCCCAACCATAATAGTATTATCACAAATAGCATCGCAAATCTTTTGAGCTAAAAGAACAACCCCTTCATCTTGAATATTTTGAACACAAGCAGCAAACTCTTCTCCGCCAATTCGCCCAAACAAATCACTGTTTCGCATAAACTCTTTGGTAATTTTAGTAAACTCTTTTAACACGTCATCACCAGCTGCATGTCCATGAGTGTCGTTAACAACTTTAAAATGGTCTAAATCAAACGACAAAATGTACAAAGAGGTTTTATTTCTTACAGCCACTTCAAAATATTTTTCTGCAAAATTTAAAAAGTATCGTCGGTTATAAATACCCGTTAAAGAGTCAAAATTTGCTAATTTTTTAAGCTCTTTATTCTTTTGCAAGAGTTGAAAAGTGCGTTTTTGTACTTTAATTTGAAGAGTTTTATTAAGTTCTTCAATCTCTTTTTCATATTTTTGACGATTTAAATCACTAATACTAAAACGGTATAAAATAAAAATAAAAGTAAAGATAATCACCGTTGTAATTATAAAATAGAGAAAATCTATTTTATTAATAATTTTATCAAACTCTTGAGTTATATATAAAATATCATACTGAATTTCAATAGCTCCCAAATGGTAGCTCTCTTTGGATAAAGGGTAATAAATTTTTAAAACATCATTCTTTTGAAGTTTCTTTGTTTGAGAAATATGTTGAAAAAAAGGCTCGTTTTTTTCTATATTCGTTACAAAATACTCTTCATTATTTATTTCACCTATTTCATTTTCACCAGTAGTTGCTATAACTTTTCTTGTTCCATCAAAAATTCTTATTTTTTGAAGTTTGAAGTTCTCCTTTAACATATGCAATTCATCATTTATTTCAATTCCAATATCTTCAATTTTGCTATGTGTATAAATATGAGATGCAATTTTTTTATTTTCATAAACAGCAATTTTAATGATATTGTCGTAGAAATAAGGGAGTTGGACTTTTTTACCAATAAAATAACAAGAGACAATAATGAGTAAGATAATTACGATATAGCATCGTAAGATACTTTTTTGAAAAATATTTTTTACAATTTCTTGGATAGAGAACATGGCTATTGTCCTATTATTTTTTTATGAATTATTGTAGCATAAAAAACGATTTGAATAATTGTTCATTTATATATTTTAATCTTATGTAGTACTAATTATTATTATTATATTTGCTTAATTTTCTCCATATACGCATTTTTCATAAACTCCTCCATTTGATTATTTGTGGCATATTCGTAGCCAAAAACCTCTTTCCATAAACTCTCATCTTCCATGCACAGATAAAAATAAACTTCCTTGTGCCATGGCTTAAAACTTTCATAAGCTGATTTGAACATCTCTTTTTTAGTTTTTAAATCGTAGGAGTATTTGTTATTGGCATTATTAAAAGGCATTTGTAGAATTTTACTTTTAAAGTTTCTGGTGCGTATTTTTTGAATAACGGGTTTTATAAAAGTTAACGTTCCAAAAGAGACCAATGCTACTTTTTTTGGATCAAAACTGCGTATTAGTTTTTTATAAACCTCTTCATACTCTTCTAAATAGTTTTCGTATTGCACAATAGGGTGAAAGTGAAAGCCCACTAAAATACCTTTTTCGCTCACTTTTTGTGCAGCTTCCAATCGTTGTTCAAGTGATGCTGCTAAATGTTCTTCATTTTCACAAATGGTTGGCGTATTTAATGACCATGTACAGATAATATTTTTAGGTACTTCGTTTTCTAGTAAATAGGCAATATTATTGGATTTTGTTTTAAACTCTAAAATAACATTGGGGTGTTTTTGTGCGAACTCAAAAAGCGCTTCTAAAATTCCTTCTTTGTTGCCCCACATGAGTGAATCTGAACTTTGCCCTGTGCCAATATGATAAATAACATTTGGGTCTAGTTCTATATTTTTTAGATTTTCTTTGAAATTTTTATCAAATCCTATGGTCTCTTGCCCACTATTATCTTTATTATAAAATGACTGAATGGAACAGTACGAGCAATCGAACCCGCACGACTGAACGGCATCTAACGTGAGCAAATTACAACATCTTGTATTCGTACTTGCAACGGGACACATTCCCAGTGCTGTTTTTGAGCTCTCGTAGCTTTTAAAGCTGAACTTTCTTACATCGTCTTTATATAACTCTTTTGAAAACTTCTCATAGCTGTGGGGGTTTTGTTTTAACGCTTCCCAAAGGCTACGAATATGATTAAATGCCTCTTTTTTATTGCTGTACTCTTCTTTAAAAACTAACGTAATATCATCTTCATGCCAAAGTCTGAAATCTATTGCAAAATCTATGAGTTGTTTGAGTTCTTGAAAAGAGAATTGATACATCACTGCTTTTTGTCGTATAAACTCTTGAGTAGTTTGTGGCAGATTTTTGTAATTGCTTTTTGCAACAACCTCATCAAATTTTTGCATATATTTCATAGTATCTCTTTTATTAAAGGAAGGTTTTTTTGAACCAATGTTGTTACAAAGGCTTTTTTAGGAATATCAGAACTTAAATAATCTGAAACAATTTTTAAACAATAAATATTTTCATGGGCAACAAATGTTTCACATATTTGTATAAAATATTTTGCTTCCATATCAGCTAGCAGCGTTGTTAACTTTTTTTTACAGTTTAATGCAATATCTACCGTACTCAAAGTTGCATATGGAATATTTTCTAAGCTCTTATGAGTTGTACAAAATAGAGTTCCTATAGCAATGGTTTCATCTTGGCACCCTGCAATTCCAATATTAATAGCTTTATTAAACTTTTGTTTTTGTAGAATTTTGGTTAAATATTTTTGAGTGGCAAGTTTTCCTATGCCTGAAATCACTAAACTGTACTTTTCATTTTCATAGAGATTTGAATTTATTTTATGTAATTTTAAAAATTGAATTAAGGTTTGCGCTTCACACAAGAGTGCTGTATGAATAAGTGTTTTTGAAGAGTTTGACATCATGTCAAAAAGGTATCAAGGTATAAATACCTTGATAAAAAGAACTATTTTCTAAGCTCTTTAATTTTCGCTTTTTTACCAGTTAATCCTCTTAGATAATGAAGTTTAGCTCGTCTTACTCTTCCTCTTCTTGTAACTGTAATCTCTTTTAAAGATTCAGAATAAAGTGGAAAAATTCTTTCAACGCCAATGTTGTTTGCACCTATTTTTCTAATAGTAAAAGTAGCAGCTGTACCCTCACCGTGTCTTGCAATTACAACACCTTCAAAAATTTGAACTCTCTTTTTAACACCTTCTTTAATCTCAACACCAAGTTTTACACTATCTCCTGCTCTAAATTGAGGAATCTCTTTAGAAGCCATTTGTGCAGCTTCAAAGTTTGCTATATATCTATTTTTCATCGTTTTTCCTTACTGGGTCTATAATATTTTGTTTTACAAATGGACATCTGGAATTTTAAGTCGGAAATTTTACTATGATTTCCCTTTAAAAATTCTTTAACCACATTTAAATTATTGAAATCTTCTGGTTTAGTAAAAGAAGGGGCTTCTAAAAGGTTGTTCTCAAAGCTTTCAACCTCTAAAGAATCGGCATTTCCTAGTACATTTTTTACATTTCTAGCAATGGCATCTGCCATGACTAAAGAGGGCAATTCTCCCCCTGTTAAAATATACTCACCTATACAAAAAACTTCATCGGCATATTTTTCGATGACTCTTTCATCAATTCCCTCATACCGTCCACTGACAAACACAATATTTTTCTTATGTGCTAGTCTTTTAGCATCATTTTGCTTAAAAGCTTTAGCAGCTGCCAATGGAAATATAATATAAGCCTCTTTATCGCTCTTTTTTATGGCATCAAGACAGTCAAACAAAGGTTGAGGAGTTAGTAGCATTCCAGCACCTCCTCCTATCATTTGATTATCCACTTTTTTATGTTTGTTGGCGGTGTAATCTCTTGGATTATAAAATTCATACTCAATAAAATTGGAATCAATGGCTCTTTTTAAAATAGAGTCTTGAAAATAAGGTTCAATTAAATTAGGAAATAAGGTTACAAAGGTAAATTTCAAACTGTTGTGTGCCAACTTTTTACAAAAAGTTAACTCTCCATTTTTATGAAATGATAGCGATATTTCATTTTATTTATAATTAAGCATGAATGACTTACACTTCACAATTATTATTTTATAAGGGTTTACATGAAGTTGCTCAAAGGTTTTGGCAAAAAATATTTTACATTTTGTTCCATTCAAGCACACTCTAACGCCCCAAAACTTCACGCTATTCTTACTATTTCTAAAGCTTATTTACATAATAAACTTCTCGGGTCATCTTTGGATGATAACAATGAAGAAGAACCCCCTCCTAATTTAGAAGACTCTTTTTTTGCTTCTTTTTTAAATCTTAAGCCTTGCCATTGTGATGGCTTATTTAAACGCAAAACTGCACTGGCTGTTAGCTTATTTAAATTTATCCCACGATGCCCTTACTACAACACCTTCTTCGCATTTAGAAGAACAGGCGTTCACCCTCCACTTTTTTAATTTACCTCACTCCATCAAAAATTAAAAAAATATATATTACAAGGTGAAACATGCAAAAAAATTATGTTATAGGATTTCCAAGAATTGGAGAAAAAAGAGAGCTTAAAAAAGTTTTAGAAAACTACTGGTCAAAACAGTGCGATTTTAATGAAGTTGAATTTGTAGGAAGTCAACTTCGACAACGGCATTGGGCGTATCAAAAAGAAGCCAACATAGAGTTTATATCATCCAATGATTTTTCATATTATGACACCATGCTGGATACTTCTATTTTATTAGGTGCCATTCCAAAAAGGTTTGAGCATTTAAAAAATGAAGAGTTGTACTTTGCAATGGCCAGAGGAAATGAAAGTTGTGTTGCCATGGAAATGACCAAATGGTTTAACACCAACTACCACTATATTGTTCCTGAGATTTCAAAAGAGAGTACTTTTAAACTTAACAGTAAAAAAGTTATTCAAGAGTATAAAGAGGCAAAAGAGTTAGGCATTAAAACCAAAATTAATTTAATGGGTGCCATTACTTATTTAGGGCTTTCAAAAAGTGCCGATGGAAGTGATGTTTTTTTACATCTCAATCGTGTAGTTGATGTCTACAAAGAGTTGCTCTTAGAAATATCGAAACTTGATGAGGAAGTTGTTGTTCAGTTCGATGAACCTTTATTTGTAAAAGATTTGGACACTAAAGTGTTATCGTTAATTAAACCTGTTTACGATGCCTTAGCCAATGCAGCTTCTAATATTAAAATTGCTGTAATTACATATTTTGAACACTCCAATGAAGCCACAAAAATATTAGTACACACTCCTATTTGGGCAATTGGTTTGGATTTTATTTATGGAAGAAAAAATCTTGCCAGCTTAGAGCAGATTAACAATTCAAACAAAGTTTTAATTGCAGGTGTTATAGATGGAAGAAATATCTGGAAAAGTAATTTTCAAGATAAGGTAGAACTGTTAAATAAACTTGCTATGGAAGTGGATAAGAAAAATATTTTGGTTTCAACTTCTTGCTCGTTGTTGCACGTTCCTTTTTCTTTAAAATACGAAACCAGCTTGAATAAAGAGGTTAAATCGTGGTTGGCATTTGCGTGTGAAAAACTCAATGAACTGTCGCTTGTAAGCAAACAGTTTTTCAATGTCAAACTCAATGTTGAAGAGAACTCTTTTGTGAAAATAAATCTGCAAGACAATCATTTACGAAAAATATCAACAAAAATTCATAACAGAACCCTTCAAAACGAGATTAAAAATCTTACTATTTTCAAAAGAGAACACACTTTTGAAGAGAGAATTAAAATTCAACGAAAGTTTTTCAACTACGATTTTTTAACCACCACTACCATTGGCTCTTTTCCTCAAACGCCTGAACTAAGAGAAAACAGAAAAAACTATAAAGCCAATATTATTTCAAAAGAAGAGTACGAAAAAGAGATCAAACGATATATTGATGAGTGCATTGCGTTTCAAGAAGAGATAGGACTTGATGTACTCGTTCATGGAGAACCTGAAAGAAATGATATGGTTGAATATTTTGGAGAGATGTTAGATGGTTTTACCTTTACTCAAAATGGTTGGGTGCAGTCGTATGGTAGTCGTTGCGTAAAACCTCCTTTAATTTATGGGGATGTTAACAGAGAAAATCCTATGACAGTAGAGTGGATTAAATACGCTCAAAGCAAAACTTCTAAAGTAGTTAAAGGAATGTTAACAGGTCCTGTTACTATTTTAAACTGGTCTTTTGTACGAGATGATTTAGCAAAAGGGAAAGTTGCAAAGCAAATTGCCTATGCCATTTCAAAAGAGGTTAATGATTTACAAAATGCGGGTATTAAAATGATACAAGTAGATGAAGCTGCTTTTAAAGAGGGGTATCCATTACGCGTTGAAAACATGGAAGAGTATGCCAAATGGGCAGTTGAAAACTTTAGACTCAGCGTCAGCAGTTCAAAAATAGATACACAAATTCATACTCATATGTGTTACAGTGAGTTTAACGATATTATTAGAACCATTGAAGCCATGGATGCCGATGTTATTTCTATTGAAACAGCACGAAGTGGAAACCGACTTCTTAGAATTTTTAAAGAAAAAGCATACAAACAAGAAGTAGGACCAGGAGTTTATGATATTCACTCCCCACGAGTTCCAAGTGTAGAAGAGATGGTTGAGCAGCTTCATGCGTTGCTTGAAGTTTTACCTAAAGAGCAACTGTGGATAAACCCCGATTGTGGATTAAAAACCAGAAAATGGCCAGAAGTAAAACAGAGTTTAGCAAATATGGTGGAAGCCGTACGAATAGTTAAAAAAGAAAAGTAATATAAGAAAAAACAACATAACTAAAATAGGCATATCATAATCATTTAATTGTGATAGAACCTATTTTTAGTTACCATACAAAAAATAAAAATGAGACATAACATAATGATTACACTGAACGACATTAAAAAAGCCAAAGCCAATTTAGACACTATTATTCAAAAAACTCCGTTAACCTTTGCTCCTAATTTAAGCAAAGAGGTTGGTGCTGAAATTTATTTGAAAAAAGAAAACTTGCAAATTACAGGAAGTTTTAAAATTAGAGGGGCTTTTAACAAAGTGGCTTCATTAACACAAGAACAACGAGATGCAGGAGTAGTCGCTGCTAGTGCTGGAAATCACGCACAAGGACTGGCTTTTTCAGCCTTACATTTTGGATGCAATGCCACTATTTTTATGCCAGAAGCCACTCCTTTGACAAAAGTACGAGGAGTTCAAGCCTATAACGCTACGGTTGTTTTAAAAGGTGAAAATTACGATGAAGCCTATGCTTTCGCTATGGCTTACGCCAAAGAGAACAATAAAATCTTTGTTCACCCATTTGCAGATGATGAAGTCATAGCAGGGCAAGGCACCATTGCTTTAGATATTTTAGAAGAAGTGAATGATTTTGATATTTTAGTTGTTCCCATTGGAGGCGGTGGCTTAATTAGTGGAGTAGCTATTGCTGCAAAAACACTCAACCCAAATATCAAAATTATTGGAGTAGTAGCAAGTGGGGCTAGAGCTATGCTTGAATCGTATGAAGCTAAAAAAGCAATTGACTCCATTGCGGTTAAAACCATTGCCGATGGAATTGCTGTGCGAGATGTAACGCCTAAAATGTTAAATTATGTTATGGAATATGTTGATAAAATTGTAGAAGTTAATGACAATGAAACTGCCAATGCCATTTTGTTTTTATTGGAAACACAAAAATTAGTAGTTGAAGGTGCCGGTGCGGTTTGCGTAGCTGCTTTAATGCATAAAAAGTTTGATTTTAAAAATAAAAAAGTAGCCGCCATTTTAAGTGGTGGAAATATTGATGTTACGATGCTTTCACTTATTATTGAAAAAGGTTTGGTAAAATCGAGTCGAAAAATGAATTTAATTGTAACACTAATTGATAAACCAGGCTCTTTAAAACATTTAACGTCTATTTTTCAAGAGTGCGATACCAATATTGTACAAATAGATTATGATAGAAATTCTGTTAAACTTGACTTTGGACAAGCCAACGTTACGATTGCCCTTGAAACTAAAGGGGAAGCACACCAATGTAACATAAGGGAACAACTTGGTTTAAATGGGTACAAATTCAAAGAAATATAAGCAAAGTTTGTATACTATTACAGCCTATTACTTAATAATTTAATAAAAGATATAAAAGGAAGAGTATGGAAGGTAGATTATTTACGTTCTTAGGTGCCATTGGTGGGCATGGACAAGAATGGATTATATTATCGCACTTGGTCTTAGTGATTGCGATTGTATTTATGATTAGCAGAGCAGCTACAAGAAAGATGCAACTAGTACCAACGGGTTCTCAAAATGTTTTAGAAACATTAATTGGTGGTATTATTGCCATGGGTGCTGATACTATGGGTGAAAAAAATGCACGAAGATATTTACCTTTAGTTGGTTCATTGGCATTTGTTATTTTTATAAGCAATATGATTGGAGTTATTCCAGGATTTGAAGCACCTACGAGTAACATTAACTTTACTTTATCTTTGGCGTTAATCGTATTTGTTTACTACAACTATGTAGGGATTAAAATAAATGGATTTTTCAATTACTTTAAACACTTTATGGGACCAATGCCTGTACTTGCACCCTTAATGTTTCCTATTGAAATTATCTCTCACCTTTCAAGAATTATCTCATTGTCATTCAGACTTTTTGGTTCAATTCGAGGGGACGATATGTTCTTAATGGTTCTACTAATGTTAGTTCCTTGGTTGTTGCCACTTCCAGGTTTCTTTTTATTAGCTGCATTTGGTTTCTTACAAGCATTTATTTTTGCAATATTAACATACGTTTATCTTGCTGGTTCTGTTATGATGGCAGAAGAAGATCATTAAGTTTTAAACTATTACGCATAAAGGGGAGTGAAGATTTTATCTTTGCTCCCTTTTTTATTTCAAAGGATTTTAAATGAACAGTTCTTTTATCTCTTACTTAATTACTGATCCAAAATATTACAGCAACGACCCAAAAGAGTTTAGAAAAAAACTTATTTATACTTTAGATGCTTCGAAAATACAAATGGCTTGTTTCAGAGATAAAGAATCTAATAATTTTGAAGAGTTAGCTTCTATTTTTGTTCAAACATGCAAAGATTTTGGAATAGAAACTATTTTGATTAATGGCAATTATGAATTGGCTTCAAAGCTAGATGCTACTGGAGTTCACTTAACTTCAACAGGTTTTAATGACATTTTAAAAGCCAAGAAAAAAGATCTTTATGTAATTATTTCATGCCATAATTTTGAAGAGATTAAAAAAGCACAATATCTAAATGCAAATGCCGTAACTTTCTCTCCTATTTTCGACACTCCTAACAAAGGAGAGCCTAAAGGTATAGAGTTACTTAAAAAAGCTACCTCTTTATTTGATATTGACATTATTGCGTTAGGCGGAATAATTAACGACACGCAGGTTAAACAAATTAAAAAAACCAACGCCAAAGGGTTTGCTTCTATTCGTTACTTTATTCCAGAAGCTAAACCTCTTTAATACAAACCGTTTCACTTTTTAAATAAATAATATATCCAAAAACCTCTTGAGAAGGAAGTATCGCATTAATAGCTTTTTTATAATGCCGCACTTGTAAAAGATGTTCGTTAAGCTCTTCTTGCGTTGTTTTATAATCAAAAATATAACACTTATTTTCACGAAAAATCAGTAAATCTATAATTTTAATCTCATTTTTATACATTAACGCTTGCTCTTTAGTAGAGCTATTATTTTCTACAATGGAGCTAAAAAATTCATTTTCCAATAAAAGCATTACTCTTTTTTTAATCTCTTCAAAATCACCACTTTGTAAATAGTTACTGTATTTACTTTTTGAAAGATTTAAAGCATACTCTAAACTTTTAGTATCAAAATTTCGCATCATTTCTAAACAATAGTGCGTTGCTAAACCAAAATATTTCGAGTGCAAAGAGTAGTCGTTGTCATAGTTTGCTTTACTTATTTTTTGTTCTTGTTTTCCCAGATTTAAAGGAGTGTACAAAATTGGTTTTAGTGTAATGTTTTCTTTTTTAGTCGTTTGTTCAATAATTAGCGTTCCAATAGTTTGTGCTTTTAAATTTACAAAATCAAAGACAGAACCTTTACTTTTTTTAAAGACCAATAAATTATTTTTAGCCCTTGTTAGTGCCACATACAGAATATTGATTTCATCTTCAACACTTAAAACTTTCTCTTTTTCCAATGCTTTTTTATAATTTTCATCAAAATGTTCTAAATTTGGAGTTTTATAATATATATTTTTAAAATTAACCGTCTCATATTCAAAAAGAAGTGAAGATTTATCGCTGTTTTTTCCTTTTACTCTGTCCAACAATAAAACTGTGTCAAACTCCAACCCTTTAGATTTAAAAATTGTTAAAATCTGAATTCCTAACTGCTCTTTATTTTGCATGGAAACTTCTAAAAAATCAATTTCATAAATAAAATCAACAATATTTTTATAGCCCGATGCTACTTCTATTAAATTTATCACATTTTCATCTAATACATTTAAAGTTACTGCTGTTTTGTAAATGAGTTCTGGAATAGTTTTATGCAATAACTCCTGCTCTAATTCCAAAGAGTTCTTTAAATCTCTTCCCAAAATTGCATTGCAGTTGGCTTTGTAAATCTCTTCTTGAAAATAGAGATATTTAATAGCGTGAATAATGGCTTTAACATTGGCTTGATTAGTAAGCTTAGAGGTCATTTCAGTTGAAATCTTTGCCTTAGGTAGTTTCTCTTGCAAATAGGTGTAAAGGTTTAGCACATCTGCATTGGTATACGTTAAAATAGCAATGCTGTTTTGAGAAACTCCTTGCTCAAGTAACGCTTCAATATTTTTGAAAATCATAAAAAACTTCTCTTCTTCGTCTAAAAAACCTTCTATTACTTCAACATACCCATCTTGCTTAATATATTTCTGCTCATAATACTCATAATTGGGCAAATTTAAAAAAATTGTATTAACAAACTCTACAATGGCTTTGCTGCTTCTATAGTTAGTCTCTAAAGGCTCAACTACAATAGGATGATGCTTAGCTACATAATCAAAAAGTTCTCGTTTACCGCCTCTAAAACGGTAAATAGATTGTTTTGTATCGCCTACATAAAAAAATGTTTTAAAATCTGTTCCTAATCCTGCTGTTATCTCTTTTATTATGGGTTCTAAAATTTTATATTGCAATAAGGAGGTGTCTTGAAACTCATCTATTAACAAGTGAGAATATTGGCTGTCTAACCTAAAATACAGAAAATCTTTATCAATTTTTTCTTGAAGTAATTCGTAAACTAAATTCGAAATATCGTTAAATTCCAAATAATTTTTGGTTTTAATATAGCGTGTTCTAAACTCTAAAAATGTTGAATAAAGTTTTAACAAACTATTTAAAGAAGCATTTGATCGCAATTTATAATAGCGTTCTAATTCAAAGCATAATTCACTAAAATAAGATTCTAATGTTTCATTGGAAAACTTTTTAAAATAGGAGTATTCCAAAGGACTTTTTTTAGTTAACCATGTTTTACCTTTGTCCAATAAACTTTCAAAGTTGTCAAATTCAACTGCTTTAATAGCTGAGTTTGAAGCATTTGGCGCATTTAGAACAAACTCTTTAATCATAAACGCGTGTTTTAAAACCTCTTTTTCTTGCAAAGAAATCAAGCTTTTATCTATTTCTATGGTTTTAAATATTTCATTTTTCTCAATTAATATTTTAAATAGTTCATAAAGTGAATTAAATTTTTTATTTTCAAATAAGAAAAACTCAACAAAATCTTCTGTCTCTTTTGAAGAAAGTGTTTGGAGAAACTTCAGTAACAGCTCATCTTGGTTGTCGTTTTTTATTGTAAAATCGTCATTTAATTTAACATAACCACTAAACTCTCTGAGAATTTTATTGATAAATTTATCAATGGTATAAATTGAAATTTCACTGTGAATAAAAGCAGCTATTAACCCTTTTTTAGCACTTAAAATCTCTTCTTTACAAAGTGTAGACTCTTCTATAATGGCATTTAAATACCCCTCATCTTCCCCTAAATGCAGAAGTGTTTTATAGATTCGCTCTTTCATTTCATTGGCAGCTTTATTGGTAAATGTTAAGGTTAATATCTCATTGGGTTTGGCATTTAAAAGCAACAAGCAAATGTATCGAACGGTAAGAGCAAAGGTTTTGCCACTTCCGGCACTGGCTTTAAGAGCTAAATATTTTTTCATAGTGAATTTTACATTATTTTTGGTTTATATCCGTTTATGCTGAAATATAGTCACGCTTAAGCTAACTTTTTAAGTGTTACTTTTATAATACTTCTTTAATTTTAGCAATTATAATATTTACCTAATCTTCTATGAAGGAGTCTTCCTTGGATACCAGTAGAAAAATATCTATTTTACTCATCGCCATTATGTCGTTTCTTTTTGTTCTGCTTATTTCAAACGTGATTTATAACTTTAGAGCATATGGACTTACAAGCATTGAAAGCAAAGCAAAAATTGTAGCCCAAGTTGTCAAACACTCTTTGACTTCACACATGGTCAATAATGTTATGGACAACCGAAAAGTGTTTTTAGAACAAATTGGTACCCTAAAAGATATTGATGATATTTGGTTAGTTCGTTCTCCTGCTGTTATTGAACAGTATGGAAAAGGTTTAAACAACGAAGAACTTCGGGATGCAGTTGATCAAAAAGTTTTAGACACAGCAACTGAACAAAAAGTTATAAATGAAAATTTATTTGGAGCAAGTACCTTTAGAATTACCATTCCTTATATTAGTTCTTCCAAAGGAGCTATTAACTGTATTGAGTGCCATACTTCTAAAGAGGGCGATGTCTTAGGAGCTATCTCTATTTCTATGACTATGGATGACGTTAAAGAAGTGGGTATTAATACTATTACCAACACAGCAATTATTGCACTTATTTTAACACTTTTAATTTTATACATTATAAACCGTGTTTTAAATCCATTTTTAACTCTGTTTGATTCTATTAAAAATGTTATGAAACGAGCGCATAAAGGAGAATATTCTACAAGGCTTGAGAAAACAAACTCCAAAGAGGGTGAAGAGGTTTCGTTGTGGATTAACAACTTTTTAGATAAATTAGAAAATACACTTAATAACATTGAAAAAGAGATTTCTGTCTTTTTATCTAAAAAATCAAATGTTTCACAAGACCCTTTAATTAATGTAAACGAGGCGGTTACTAATCTTTCGTGCGTTTATAAATTTAGGAAAACTATTGAACACGATGAAAAACTTGAAGATATTTATAATCGTATCTCCTATGTTTTAGAGCATAAACTAAATATTAAAAACTTCAATATTTTAGAATCTGATAAAATCAGCAATGAAATCAAAGTTGTTTATGAAAAAGATTTACACTGTAATCCCCATGAGTGTTGCAGAACAAATCGTACTAATACTATTACTAACTCGTGTCAGTTTGATAATATTTGCGATAAATTAAAAGATAAAGATGTAGAATATATATGTATTCCCTACACTATTTCACATGATTTAGATTTAATTATTACTATGACCGCTTCTTCTAAAGAAGAATTAAATCTTTTAAGAGAACAAATTCCTTTAATTGATGACTATATTCATACCGCAAAACCTGAAATTGTAACTAAAAAACTGATGCATATTTTAGAAAAATCAGCCCGAACAGACGGCTTAACAGGTCTTTTTAACCGAAAATTCCTTGAAGAATCTGTTCAAACAATTGTGGCACAAGCAAAAAGAAACAATATTAAATATGGTATTTTAATGATAGACATTGACTATTTTAAAATGGTTAATGACACCTATGGGCATGATGTAGGCGATGAAGCTATTCGTGTAATTGCACAAACGCTAAGAGAGAATATTCGAAGCTCAGATATAGCTGTTCGTTATGGTGGCGAAGAGTTTATGATTTTATTGTACAACTGCGAAGAGGAGTACGTATTAGAAATTGCTGAAAAGCTACGAATTACTTTTTCTCAAAAACAAATTACTAAAAACAGTGTTACTTTTAGCAAAACTATTAGTATTGGAGCGTCTATTTTCCCAGTTCATACTGAAAATTTTTGGGAGTGTGTTAAATATGCAGATATTTCTTTATACGATGCTAAACATTCAGGAAGAAACAAAGTGGTTTTATTTAGTAAAGAGTTGCTTAAAAACAGCAACATTGACGAGAAATATTAAGAACAGAACATCTCTTAAGAGATGTTCTAGTTAGTTAGAATCCACCCAAAGCTTTTTTAACATGTTCTTCTGCCATGGTAATATTCCAAGCTGGTTCCCACACTAAATCAACTTCACACGTTTGCACACCTTCAACTCTTAACCCAGCTTCTTTAACCCATTGCACAATCATTTGGTGCAGTGGACAAGCTTTTGTTGAAAGTGTCATGGTAATAATTGCATGCCCTTCATCGTTACAAGAAGCATCGTAGATTAAACCCATTTCAACTAAATTAAACCCAACTTCTGGGTCCATAACGGTTGCAACTTCTTTAAATATTTCTTCTTTTGTTACCATCTTATTCTCCTTTAAAATTCAACATAAAATAGAGACTTCCCATTAGATATATCATACCAATAAATAAAAAAGAAGCTCCAATTTTAAACAACACATCTTGTCCAAATACAAGGGCTAAGGTTCCTATTATGGTTCCAACACTTGTAAATACAAACTGATAGTGCGCACTTTTTTTAGGCACCATATCGGCTAACATAGGAACTTTTTGTTTTCCAACTAAAGATGAAAACCTATGAAACCAGACTAAGAAAGGCACAATTTTATATAAATGTGCCGTTATAATAAACCCTAAAAAGCCAACAAAAAACAAAAAACCTGATACTAACAGGTAATTAATATTTGGTTTTACAAAATATGCCATACAAAATAAAATTGAAATAATTAGAGTTATAAATGAGAATATCATGGACTTAACCCAAATATCATTCTCTTTTCTTGCTCTGTTTTTGTAAATAATTGCAATTTGATAAATATATAAAGCATATGCAGCAATAGATAAAAAGTAGCCAAAATACTCAAAAAAACTCAATCTTAAAAAAGAAGCTATTACTACAACTATAATTGATATTGTTAGCAAGTATATGGATATTACAATTGGTTGGTCGTTGAACCCATGTGAAAGTCCAAACATTGGTACTAACACTAAAGATATTCCCATAATGGTAATAGTAATATACCCACAAATTAGCATATACGCATGCGATTTTAAAAATGGCAACATATCAATGCTTACCACACCTGCATAGTTTAATGCCATTACAAAACCAAAAATCAAACCTACTAATAAAAAAAGATTTGCGATTATGACACTTTTAACCACAATGGTAAAATTAACCACTTTTTTTAACGTCATAAACAGATTAAATAAATAGATGCTAAATGCCACTAAAACAAGCACTCCTCCATAGGGAAGCAGTGTTGTATTAAAAGCAAATCCACTTAAAAGTAAGATTATTCCTAAAACAAAAAAAGGCAAAATAACATAAAAAAGCTCAACGCTGAAATGCCCAATTTCTAGAACCACAGGAATGAGTTGTGCCATAGCCCCTAAAATAACAAAAATTACAAATCCCAATAAAAACATATGTACCCATGCTTTTACGGCAATGCTTCCGTATTCAAGTGTTGACGCATCGAATAAAAAAAGCGTTCCCATACATAAAGCATAGAAAATCATTCCCATTAAAAAATAAGGAACAATCATTTTAAAAGGAGGGGCAAACTCTTGTGATATATTAAACATGATTTTTTACCTTCCTTTTGAAATTTTAATCATCCGCAGCTTGTTTGTGTTAAATCAGCATTTAAACTGGCATCGCCTTTAAAACTAAAGATAACTTTTGACTTTCCACCATCTAGCTCTTCTATTTCAAAACCAAAGGCATCACCAATTTTAGTAAACAAACCACCTGGTGTTTTGTGATTAATCATCACCAATTTTTTATTAGTAGCATCCAACAGTCTTAATCCTGCCATTGCATTAACCATAGGTTCAGGAGGACCTGTCATTGAAGAGTCAAAAAAGAAATATGTAATGTTCTCTTTTGTATATTCAAAAAAATCAACGGTTGAACCCGCAACTTCTATTTTTTTAGCATCATCTGGTAATAAACTCATAATGTACTCCTATTTAATTTTTGTTATCTTACCCCCTTTTCGTATGCAATTACATTGATGACAATCAATATAAAAAGCTATTATAAAATAAAAAGATTCTTTTATGTATAATTGCCCATTATTTAATTTAAAGGCACATTTACATGCAAAACAAAAATAGCACCGTTCAAACTCTTCTAGATGCCATTCCTTATATTAAAAAATTTTATGGCAAAACCATTGTTATTAAATATGGGGGAGCAGCACAATCGAGCCCAATTTTAAAAGATAAATTTGCTGAAGATATTGCTTTGTTGTGCTTAGTAGGCATTAAACCTGTTATTGTTCATGGCGGCGGAGCTAGAATTTCAGAACTTTTAGGAAAACTTAATATTCCTTCAGAGTTTGTGGAAGGTCACAGAGTTACTTGTGAAGAGAGTATGCGTGTGGTTGAAATGGTGTTAAGTGGTGAAATCAATAAAAATCTCACTTCATTATTAAACCACCATGGAGCTAAAGCCATTGGAATTTCTGGAAAAGATTCTTCTATTATTGAAGCCGTTCCTAAAGAAAATGGGCGTTTTGGCTACACTGGAATAGTTACAAAAATCAACGCTAAACTAATTAACAATCTTATTCAAGAAGGTTTTGTACCAGTTATTGCTCCCATTGCAGACAGTTTAGAGCCTAATCACCCTGGCTTTAATATTAATGCAGATGAAGCTGCTTCAAAAATTGCAGCAGCAATTGGCGCTCAAAAAGTTCTTTTCTTAACTGATATTGTAGGCGTTTTAGATAAAGAAAAAAAACTTATTAACTCTTTAGATAAAGAAGCAGTAGAAGCGTATAAAAAAGATGGCACAATAAGCGGAGGAATGATTCCAAAAGTAGACTCTTGTTTAGATGCCATTCATGGAGGTGTTAATAAAGCACACATAATTGATGGGCGTGTTGAACACTCTATTTTACTAGAACTATTTACCAGCGATGGTATTGGAACGCAATTTATTCGAAAAGACAATCCCAATAATGGAATTGACATAGAACGACTACTCAATAATGAAATGTAAGGAAAGATATGAATTTTATAGAAACCCGTGGAAATGATGAAATAAATCCAATAGAAGTAACCTTTTCAGAAGCAATTTTAAACCCAAGTGCTTCTTTTGGAGGACTTTATGTGCCTAAGAGTTTACCTTTTTTAGGTTTAGAGTTTGTACAAAAACACTTGAACTCTTCGTATAAAGAGTTGGCATTTGACCTACTAAAACGCTTTGAAATTGATATTGTTGATGAAGATATTCAAACTGCCGTTAATCTCTATGATGCTTTTGACAATCCAAATGACCCCTGCCCTGTTGTAAAACTAAAAAGTGATCTGTTTGTTCAAGAACAATACCATGGTCCAACACGAGCATTTAAAGATATGGCACTTCAACCCTTTGGCTCTATTTTGTCTTCATTGGCTAAAAAGAACAAAGAAAACTATCTAATTTTAGCAGCAACCTCTGGAGATACAGGACCCGCTGCTTTAAATACTTTTAAAAACAAAGAGGGCATTCGGGTTGCGTGTTTGTACCCAAATGGGGGAACTAGTGATGTTCAACGCTTACAAATGGTGTGTGAAGATGGTAAAAATTTAAAAGTCCTTGGAATAAATGGTAACTTTGACGATGCACAAGCTGCATTAAAACAACTTTTAAGTTCTGCCACTTTTAAAGAAGAGCTAAATAAACATGGAATTAAACTAAGTGCTGCCAACTCTGTGAACTTTGGGCGAATTATTTTCCAAATTGTTTATCATATTCACTCTTATCTTGAACTTCTAAAACAAAAAGAGATTAACTTAGGTGAAAAAATATATTTAATAGTGCCAAGTGGAAATTTTGGCAATGCCTTAGGTGGGTATTATGCTCAAAAAATGGGTATTCCTATTGAAAAAATATTAATAGCTTCCAATGAAAACAATATTTTAACGCAATGGATTAATGAAGGTATCTATGATATAAGAGGAAAAGAGTTAGTTTTAACAAAATCACCTGCAATGGATATTTTAAAATCTTCTAATATTGAGCGTATTTTGTTTGATATGTTTGGAAGTAAAAGAACGAAAGAGCTTATGGATGATTTAAATTGTAATCTCATTTTTACGTTAACCAAAGATGAAAAAGAGAAACTGCAATCTATTTTTAGTGCCGTTTACTCGAATGATGCTTATGGAATGAGTCAAATTAAACTCTTTTTAGAGAACAATTACTTAATGGATCCCCATACAGCGACATGTTTAAAAGCATATGAAACGCTAAAAGAGAAACCTTTAAAAGCAGTTATGTATTCAACTGCAGAGTGGACAAAATTCTCTCCTACTGTATTAAATGCCATCAAAGAAAACAGTGTTATTTATAATGATAAAGAAGCTTTAGAAGAGATTGCAAAGACATGTGACACAAAAATAACGAAAAGTGTACAAGACTTATTTGGTTCTAAAATTATACATAAAACTGTAATTGACAAAGAAAATATTGAAAAAGAAATTATAAACTTCATTCAAGCATAAACCTCGTAATTATCAGGAAGAGACTCTCTTTTTGATAATTATTTGCACTAAAATAGTGTCTTTATTACTCACTTTAATTATAATTAATTCTTATCTTGACCCATGTCATAATTTTTTAAGTAAAAATAAAATATAATATGTAGATTTTATTTTAAAATAAGGAAGAAATAAATGTCTGACAAAACGAATAGACGGGATTTTCTCGGTTACTCATTTGCTGCTGTTGCTGCAGTAGGTGGAGCTGCGTCTCTTGTTGGGATGAAAAAAGCATGGGATCCGCTACCAAGCGTCTTAGCTGGTGGATTCACAACAATTGATTTAGCTCCTTTAAAACCAGGTAACCCGGGAACATTTAAATGGAGAGGAAAGCCAATTTTTGTTCTTAAAAAAACGGCTGAAATGGAAAACTCTGATAGAGATTTAGTAGTTGGTAGTGATAGATTCACTGTAGCAATTGGGCTTTGTACTCACTTAGGTTGTATTCCTGCATGGAAAGATCAAGTATGGAAATGTGCATGTCACGGGGGAGAATTTGATGCAAGTGGAAAACAAACATTTGGACCACCTCCTCGACCACTTGATTTGCCTCCTTTTGAAGTAGAAGGATCTACTCTCGTTTTAGGTAACGAAGGTCCTGAGGCTAAAAAAATTGCTGATTTTTTAGCAACACAAGCGTAAGGGAGTAAGTTATGGCAAAATTTGAAAAAGCAAACTCTGTTGGAGAGTGGTTAGATCAAAGATTAAATACTACTCTTCTTAACAAAGTTATGATGACTGAGTATTGGATTCCTAAAAATATTAACTTTTTATGGGCAATGGGTGTTCTTTTAGCAACAACCTTTGTTATTTTAATTGTTTCTGGAATTTTTTTAATGATGTATTACAAGCCAGATGTTAATTTAGCGTTTGACTCTGTAAACTATACAATTATGCAAGAAGTTGCATTTGGTTGGCTGTTTAGACATATGCACGGAGTTGCAGCGTCAGTGGTTTTCTTAGTTATCTATATTCATATGTTTACAGGAATCTATTACGGTTCTTATAAGCAAGGTAGAGAGATGATTTGGATTTCTGGAATGTTATTATTTATGACATTTAGTGCAGCTGGATTTTCTGGTTATATGTTACCTTGGGGACAAATGTCTTACTGGGCAGCAATGGTTATTACCAACTTGTTTGGTGGAGTACCTGTAATTGGTGATGCTCTTGTTGTTTGGATTAGAGGTGACTTTAATGTGGCCGACGCTACATTAACAAGATTCTTTATGTTACACGTGTTTTTATTACCTGTTGTTATTATGGGTCTTATTGGTTTGCACTTCTATACATTAAGAATTCCACACGTTAATAATCAAGATTCTGAAGATATTGATTTTGATGCAGAAGCAGAAAAATATCTATCTGGAAACACAAAAGACGCAAAAGTTATTCCTTTTTGGCCGGTATTTATCTCTAAAGATTTAGCCGTACTTGGAATTTTCTTAATTTTCTACTTTTACTTGGTATTTTTCCATTACGAATTTGCAATAGATCCAGTTAACTTTGATCCAGCAGATAGTATGGTTACACCTGCCCATATTTACCCTGAGTGGTATTTCTTATGGTCATACGAAGTATTAAGAGGTTTTTTCTTTGACGTTGGTCCTATTAAAGCATTTGATATTGGTTTAGCCGCATTTGGTTTTGCTAATGCAATTTTCTTACTTATACCATTTTTAGACAGAGACCCTGCAATTTTACCAGCGCACAGAAGACCTATGTTCTTTATTTGGTTCTGGATTTTGATGATTGATTTAATTGTGTTAACTATTTGGGGTAAATTACCACCAACAGGAACAAATGCATATATTGGTTTTGCAGCAGCATTAGCATTTATTGTTATCTTCCTAGCTTTACCAATTGTTTCAAAATTAGATGCTAAAAAGAGAGGTGTATAATGAGAGAATTAAAAATATTTGCAGTAGTAGTAGCTTTATCGCTAATTACATACTGGGGTGTTGAACCTTTCGCACACTCACAAATGCATCCAGCAGTTCCTGCAGCTGATTACACATTTAAAGATGTAGATGGCTTAAACGGTCTTAAAGGTGATGCACAAGCAGGTGCAACTTTAGTTCAATCTAACTGTACTGCATGTCACTCAATTGAATCTCAAGGATTTCCTCAATTAATGGATAACGCAAGCAGTGCAGCTGCTTATGGTGTTGTTCCACCAGATTTAGGAAGTTCAGGGAAAATTTATCAAGCTGATTATTTAGCTGCATTTATTAAAGACCCAGCATCAGCGGCTAAAGTTTTACACAAATATGAGGACGGTGAAGTTCACCCAATGCCAGGTTATGCTTGGATGGAACCTCAAGAAATTGCTGATATGGTTGCTTATTTACAAGACATTGCTCCAAAAGAGATGACAAACAAAGAAGTTTTCGCAGATGCTTGTCAAAGATGTCATGGTATTAAATATGGTGATATGTTAGGTGGTTCAATGGCTTCATTTACACCTGCTGAAAACATCAACGCCTATATGGGAACAACTCCTCCTGATTTATCTCAATATATCAGAAGTAGAAGTGTTAACTTTTTACATGAATTTATTAATGACCCTCAAAAACATTTAGAGGGAACTTCTATGCCTCGAGTTGGGTTAACACTTGAAAGTGAAACTCAAATTGTTGCATATATGGAAGAAATTGGAGATTCAAAAAAATCTGAAAGATCTGAATTAGGACCAAAATTCTTAATTTATTTAGTAATCTTTGCAATCTTTGCATGGTTATGGAAAGCTAAACAATGGAGAGATATGCATTAAGCATATCTCTTTAAATTTAGGAGCAAAAATGAAAATAGGTAATCTATTAATAGCAGGACTTCTATCAGTAAGTCTTGCAAATGCTCAAGATATTATGAAACAATCCATGTCAATCATGGAAGAGGGAATGGTTCAGATTCAACAAGGCTTTTTAAATAACAATATACAGTTAATAGAAAAAGGTTCAAAACGTGTTAATGAAGGAAATTCCCTTTTTTCAAACAAAGAACTTATTGTTCAATACCTTCCTGAAGATAAAAAACATTTGGCTAACCATGCTTCAAATGTTTCTAAAAGAATTGCTTTAGATGTGAATGTATTGACTTTAAATTTAGAAGAGAAAGCTTTTATTAAAGCTTCAAATGCCTATTCAGATATATTAAATGCATGTTCAAGTTGTCATGCAATTGTTAGAAACTGGTAGAAATTGGTAGAAAAGTAAAAAGATAAACTTCGGTTTATCTTTTTATACTAATAGTTTAGACCCTACTAGCGTAACAGCAGTTTCGCTTCGCAAAATCAAATTCGTTTTAATCCCTACAATTTTAGAAGATTCAAAGAGTGCAATTTCTCGTTTTGAAAAGCCACCCTCACATCCAATAATAATAGTTTGAATATCTGTTTGCTCATCTACTGTATTTTGACTAAAATTAAACATATAACTCTTTGGATATATTTTTAAGAATTCATCTACACTTTTAAAAAGTTTCAACTCCATTAAAGAGCTTCGCCCAGACTGTTGAGAGGAGTTAATTAAAATTTTATTGTATTTTTCGAAATTTAATTTAAAATTCTTTTGAGAATAATCTGCATAAACAAAAGAGAGTTTTTTAATGCCCAATTCATTTAAAAAAGGCAGTGTTTTTTCAATGGTTTTTGTATCTACTACACACCAAGCTAAATGACTCTCTTGAGTAGCTTCAACTTTTTTTTCAACACTATTAACCAATAGTAATTTAGCATCTCTTTTAGAAATAGACTCAATTTTATACTCATATAAAAAATCATCTTTCATATTTCTAAACCAAATGGTTTCATTAATATTATGCCGTCTTACTTTAATTAAATAGTTGTAAAACTCTCCATCAAGAGTTAAAAGCTCATCTGAACTATTTTCGTGATAAACAAACTGCACTATAAAATCTTTGAAATAATATAGACAAACACAACCACCATAAGCTCAATTGTATAAATCTTTTTAGCACAGGCATAAAATTCTTCTTGAAGTTTAGTATCTGCTATTTTAATAACTCGCTGTTTTTTATAGCGTTTAATTTCTATTACCATTAAAAAAATAGATGCTGCAATCATAATAGCAATTGAGAGGCTAAAGCTATGTCTATATGCTGCAATAATGGCTCCGGTATACATTATGATGGCATTGCTCAAATGATAGACAGGAGTCATAAATTTAAGTCGTTTTGCCAGTAAAATAAAGTTTTTTTGTGTAGAAACGCTATAGAAGTTAAAAAGTATGATGGCTAAAAATAGGTAAATTGTAAATATATGTGTCGTTATTGATTCTTGCATTATATCCATGTGTTTATCTCTTTATTAAAATTTTTTGGTATTATATCAAATTGAAATAGAAACTAAGCATAATATAATCACTTATAGATTCAAGCTTAAAAAGGAATATTATGGCTGTTACCCCAAATATTGCTATGGATATTATACTAAACCATACGCATCAAACTAAATTTAAAATTGTCCCTTTAGAGAACGCTCTTGGCAAAATATCCGCGCAAGATCTATTTGCTCAATACTATTTACCTAAATTCGACAACTCTGCAATGGATGGCTATGCTGTTCGTTTTGAAGATGCAGGTAAAACACTTAATATTATTGATACCATTTTTGCAGGCGATGACAAAGATATTATATTAAACCAAAACGAGTGTGTAAAAATTATGACAGGTGCAAAAATCCCTGAAAACTGCACTGCTATTATACCTTTTGAAGATGCCACTATAATAGATGAAACTCAAGTTCTTTTACCTCAAACTATTAGACAAAACCAACATATTCGCTATATAGGTGAAGATATTAAATTAGGCTCTTTGATTTTAGAAAAAGGGCAAAATATTAATTTTGCTGCTATAACACTGTTGGCTTCTCAAGGAGTAACGCATTTAAAAGTATACAGACACCCAAAAATTGTAGTATTTGCTTCAGGCGAAGAACTAAAATTGCATTATGAAAAGATTGAATCGTATCAAATTTACAACTCCAATACACCCACTTTAATTGCCAGATGCCAAGAGTTTAATTGTGATGTAACCTTTATAGGACAAGCCAAAGATAGTGTGGACTCTTTAAAACAGAATATTGCAAATGCTTTAGGAGCCGATTTAATTATTACAACAGGCGGTGTTTCCGTAGGAGAAGCCGATTTTACCAAAGAAGCGTTTGATTCATTAGGCTTTGAAACATTTTTTGAAGGTATTTTAATAAAACCAGGGAAGCCCACTATTTTTGGAAAAATTCAAAATACGCTTATTTTAAACCTTCCTGGAAATCCTCTTGCATGCGGACTAATTTTTGAACTTTTTGGTACAGTTATATTGCAAAAGCTCAAAGGCTCTAAAGATATTTATCCTAACTTTATTGTAGGAAAAATAGATGAAACATTAAAAACAAAAGCAGGAAGAACTACTATTGTCCCCGGTTTTTTCGATGGAGAGTATTTCAAACCTTCAGCAAAAAGATCTCCTGGCATGGTTAATGTATTAAACCATTGTAACAGTATGATTGTTTTAGCTGAAGAAGTTAATGAACTTAAAAAAGATAAAAAAATAAAAATACTACCTATTAACTGGGCATTTTTTAGCAATATTTCAAAGGATTATTTAACGCATGAATAAAAAAGCACTCTGTATTTTAAGCGGCGGAATGGATTCAACCTTGTGTGCATATTTAGCAAAAGAAGAAGGGTATGAACTTATTGGCGTTCATTTTAATTACGGGCAACGAACCCAAAAAAAAGAGCTAGAAGCCTTTCGAGCCATTTGTAATGATTTAAAAATGAGCCAAACCTATGAAATAGATATTCCCTTTTTTACTCAAATAGGAGCAAGTGCATTAACCGATTCTTCTATTGATGTTCCAATTGATGGGGTAAAACCAGGTGTTCCCATTACCTATGTACCTTTTAGAAATGGAATATTTTTAAGTATTGCAGCAGCCATTGCAGAAAAAGAAGAAGCAAACGCTTTGTTTATTGGAGTAGTTGAAGAAGATGGCAGCGGCTATCCTGATTGCACCGATTCCTTTATATCAAAAATGAAAGATGCCATAAATCAAGGCACAAAAGAGAGTACAAAAATAGAGATAAAAACTCCCCTAGTGCATTTAATGAAATCAGATATTGTAAGAAAATCATTAGAATTAAAGGTTCCATTGCAACACACATGGAGTTGTTATATAGAAGAAACAGAAGCTTGTGGAGTATGCGATAGTTGTAGGTTACGACTTAATGGGTTTAAAGTAGCTAATGCCGTTGACCCGATAGCTTATAAAAGAGTAGATTTTATAAAGTGAAAAATTGAATTTAGTCCAACAATTTTAAATAGTTTATTGGACTTTTTTAAAGCAGGTAAATAGAGACTTTATTGTAAAATATATTCACTATTCACTATTCAGTAATAAAAACTACTCTATTTTATTCAAATAGCTAAACGCTCTTGCAACCTCTTTTTTTGAACCAAAATATATAGGCGTTCTTTGGTGAATAGTAGGATTTTTTATATCTAGAATTCTTTTTTCGCCATCTATTGCTTTTCCTTGTGCGGCTTCTATTATAAAAGCAATTGGGAAAGCTTCAAAGATAACTTCTAATTTCCCATTAGGATACTTTTCTGTTTTAGGAGAAGAGTAAAATCCTCCTCGTTTAAACAAAATTTGATGGGTGTCTAAGCACAATGAATCACTAAATCTTAATCGATACCCTTCATCAAAAAAGCTTCGTACTAAAGCTTTATGCTCTTTTGTCCAGCTTTTTACATCTCCAGCAGGTGAGTTTATATTTCCTTTTTCCAGTAACACTAATGGTTCTTTTTGTACAAAAACACCATCTTCAAATGAGAAGAACTTCACTCCTTCTTCTTTTGAAGCAAAAATGAGTTGAAATGTTGGTCCGTAGGTAATATAAATAGCCGCTTTTAAAGAATCAGCTTCTAATGAGTTTAAATATACTCCAAAAATAGTTCCTAAAGAAAAATTTACATCGAGTAAATTTACATTATCAATAGCAACGTAGCTTATAAAAAACTTTCCATTTTCATTGATTTTTTTTCTAAATGTTCGTTGTCTTTTAGAATCCATTCCTTTTCTGTCTTTTCCTACAATCCCTTTTACACTTCTAGAGTAACTAAACTCCTCTTCAATGATTTTTGAACTATATTCATAGACGTCTTGATGGATTTGTTCACTGCTTAGTTCTGGTTTAATAAAATTTTGGCAATTTACAAATACATTTTTTTCTAATTTTTTTGCAATATTACTGATAGTATTAAAAATTTCAATCATGAGATGTGTTTTCTCCTAAAAATATCTTGTAGTCAATAAAATTAAATATTGAGTTTTTATATTCAAGTTCTATGAGTATATCAAAATTTATATTATTATTATCTAACATCTGTTTTAGTACATCAAAATTACTAATATGCTCTTTAGTTCTGTTTGCACTGTACTGAGTTGCTGTTGCTGTACTCATTAAAAATGCCCAGTCACTACTTTGTGCTAGTAAAAGCTCTCTTAGCATTTGGTTTAATATTCTAACCGTATCATTTTGTTCTGTATGTTTATGCTTTAAAGCATATTCACTCATAACATCTGCCATATGGTGTAAATGTCTATAAATCCAAGCATTACTTTGGTTTAACCAAACATCATAATACCCTTTATCCCCCCACGAAGAGGCACTTGGTTTTACAATTTGATTGTTAGGATAACGGTGTAAATACTCAACTGGAGTAATAGCTTTTATTATCTTTTTTTCATCTATGACTTTAAAGAGTTGATATAAAAATTCAGGTCCTTCAAACCACCAATGCCCAAAAAGTTCTGCATCGTAAGGGGAGACAATCATAGGAGTTCTGCTCATTAATTCTGAAAGTTCATGCATCTGTTTTTCTCTATGATAGTGAAAATTTTCAGCGTGTTCTTTAGTTTTTGAAGCTGCGACCCATGGGTTATAAACCCCTTTATGATTAGTATCGCCTGTTATTTTATGATACTTGTAGCCTGTGAAAACTCGTGTTCCATCAGGATTAATATAAGGTTTTATATACTCATACTCTAAATCGTATCCAATATCTCGGTAAAAATCACGATAGTTAACATCTCCAGGGTAACCCTCTTTTGAACTCCACACTTGTTTAGAAGACAAAGCATCTCTTCCAAAAACAGCCACTTCATTTGGCGTGTAAACAGGTGCATATGCACCATTTAAAGATGTCGGTTCTGCATAGATTAATGAGTGTGAATCAGCAATAAAAAATTCAATATTATTTTGTTTTAAAATTTCATCTAAACCATCATAATAAGCACATTCAGGTAACCAAATACCTCTTGGGTGTTGGTTAAAATGTTTTTTATGCGCTTGTACCGCTATTTTTATTTGTGCTTTAACTGCATTTTCATTAACGCATAATAGAGGTAAAAACCCATGGGTTGCTCCACATGTAATTATTTCAATTGATCTTTTATTGTAAAAATGTCGGTATCCATTTAAAACATTGCCGTGTAACACTTGTTCAAAGAAATCTTTTGTCTCTTGGAAGAAATTTCTATAAAACAAAGCAATATTTGCATACTCTTCATTGCCTTGTGTTCGTTGAATCTCTTTATTTCCTAAATCAATTGCTTTATTTAAATAGTTTTTATATTTATTCATTAAATGTGCATCGTCAAGCATTTCAGCCAAAGGAGGAGTTATAGAAACCGTTAATCTAAAATCGACATTTTCATGCTCTAACATATAAAGTCGTTTTAACAGTGGAACATAGCACTCTGTAATGGCTTCAAAAAGCCAATGCTCTTCTAAGAAATTCTCATATTTTGGGTGTTTTACAAATGGTAAATGAGAGTGTAAAACAGGAATCCAATACCCTTTAATCATTTTTTCTTCCTAATAAAGTTGTAGACGAACTTTTTGTAATAATTGCATTGTTTAAATAATGCAATCGTTTTAACTGCTTCATATAGCTAGCCGAGGATTCATTAAAAACCATATTTTCAATATTACTTTGTATTATTTTTATATAGTTTTTATGTTTTTCAAGCCATATTTCATTGCTAATATCTGGCAATTTAATAGTAGATGAAAATGTGCGTATGTTATTTGATTGTAAAATTACTATAAATTTATTTTCTTTCATATACCCTAATTTTACACTAATATCTCTATTTTGAACTTTTAAACTAAAAAAATATTCGCTCAAGTCAAAAGATGACTCAAATTCAAATAACAACACATCACTACTATCTTCTACTTTTAAATAGAGTTTTTGTTGGTTTAAATCAACTTTATATTCATGCAAAAGTTCTTGTGTTAATTCCCAATAAACATAATAATGCTCTTGATTAATTGGCAATAAAACTAAGGTATTTTTATGGTATCTAGAGGGAATTATAAACTCTTCACTTGCTGCTTCTTGACTTTCATACATTATTGTATTACTAGCATGAGAAGAACTGGAAAAATCATTTTCCAATTCTAAACTCTTATTTACGATTTTTTGCAATTCTAAATTCATAACATCCCCTTAATATATTCGTGCATTCTCTTCTCAACTGTTTTCTTGTTCTTTTTCAAAATCGTATAACTTTAAATAATATTCGTGTGCCATTCGACCTGAGTCAAACGCAGGAATAACTCCATGTATCGAGTTTTTAACCATTTCTATCCAATGTTTTTTGTCATTATAATAAGTTGGAATAACATGTTTTTCTAAAATATCCATCAGATTTTGATTGTCGATTCTATCTTGTTCTTCAATTGGTAAGCTGTGATCAACATCTGGAATAGTAAATCCATTAATTCCCTCTTGACAAAACTCAGGGTGCCAACCATCTGGAATAGAAACGTTTATAGCTCCATTCATTGCAGCACTCATTCCACTTGTTCCACTGGCTTCTCTTGTTACTCTTGGTGTGTTAAGCCACACGTCTGCACCTTTTTTCATAATCATAGAAAGTCTTAACTCATACCCTACTAAAACCGCCACATTTTTATAACTTCTTGAAAGATGAAAAATTTCATTAAACAGATTAATTGCCCCTGTATCAAATGGGTAAGGTTTCCCTGCCCATACAAGCTGAACAGGAGTATCTGTATTTTTAACCATTTTTTCAAATCGGTCAAAATCATATTTTAAAAGCCCTGGTCGTTTGTACTCAGCAAATCGTCTTGCCCAAACAATGGTTAAGACTTCAGGGTCAAACATTTTTCCTGTTTGGTTAGCTATTTCATCAAAAAATACTCTTTTTAAATGTTTCTTTCTGGCATCTAAAGAATAATCTTCATGTTCAGAAAAAACTTTCATCAACTCTTTATCTGTCCAATAGTTTTTATTTTGAGCATTGGTAATATAAGTAATCTCACACTTGTTCTCAACATCTTTCCACATTTTATTAGAGACTTCTCCGTGCATTTTAGAAACAGCATTGGCAATTTTCGCTACTTTTAATGCTCCTTCTGTTAGGCTAAACATGTCGTGTGAAGGTTTAAAATAATCTTTAATCTCTTCAATTGAAGCATCACTAAAAAAGCCCATTTTATGAAGTTGATACACATTATGTACTTCATTTCCAGCAGCTTCTGGTGTGTGTGTTGTAAATACAACTCTCTGTTTAACTTTCTCAAAATCTTTATATTTATTGTATAACTCAAATGTCATTGGCAAAGAGTGTCCTTCGTTCATATGATAGATTTCAGGTTGGTAATTAAGTGCATCTAACACTTTTACTCCCCCAATTCCTAAAATAATCTCTTGGGCAATTCGTGTTTCATTGTTAGAGTCATATAACTTATGCGTAATAGTTCGTGAAAGATAATCGTTCTCTTCTACATCGGTTGAAAGAAGAATTACAGGTGCTGTTCCAAAAACTTTGCTTGGCAACAAAAATGCTTTTACAGCAATTGGCTTACCATTAACAACAACATTAACTGTAATATTTAAATCTTCTAAGAAATAATATCGTTTCCTCCGAAAATCAATTTTTAGATTTCGCTGTTCATCTCTGCCTTGGTCATAATAACCATAGCTCCACAAAATACCAATTCCAACAACATTTTGCTTTAACTCATATGCACTTCGCATATGAGAACCAGATAAAAATCCCAATCCACCTGAATAAATTTTCAGTGCTTGATGAATAGCAAACTCCATAGAGAAGTAGGCAACGCTAGTTGTGTATTTTTGATCGATTTTGTACGGATGTAATTCATTCATGAGTATAACCTTTATAGTGTAGTAGTAATTTAGCCCCGTTTAAAGGGCCATTATTTGAAGAACTCAAAACAATCTTAGGAGCTTTTCGCACTTGCGTAAAGGCGCTTTTTTCATAAAACTTTTCTAAATTCTCAATTAGTTGTGGATTTTTTTGCATTACACCACCACCAAAAACAAATAGTTCTGGGTCATAAACATTTAACAATGTATTAAACAGATGTTCCAAAGCGGTGTTAAACTTTTCATATATAGGTTTTCCTAAAGGGTCATTTTGTATAGCTTCTAACGTTATCTCCTTAAGATTTAACTTATATTCTGAACTCCATAATCCTAATGCTTTTCCACCTAAAGATAACTCAACACAATCGTCTCTTGAACACCCACAGGTAAAAGGTGTTTTTTCAAAAGGAATATGTCCTATTTCTCCAGCAAAATTATTTCGTCCTGCAACAAGAGTGTCGTTAAGTACAAATCCACACCCTACTCCTGTTCCAATATAGATAACCACCATACTTTTGTATTCAAGATATTGGCTATTTTCAAATAAAGTTGCACATTTTAAATCGTTTTGTATCTCTAATTGTACCTTATATTTGTTCTCTATATACTTTTTTATATCTACACTCTGTAAAGAAATATTAGGAGCAGAAATTATTTTCCCATTATTGACTTGTCCTGCAAAGGCAATGGCAACTTTTTTAATATTTAATGCTTCAATTTTCTCTTCTAAAAAAGCTATTAAATCACTATTTTTGCTCTCTTGTACTTGTACAGGTTCTTCATTAATTTGATAACGAAAATTCGTTCCACCATAATCGATATAGAGATTCACTTTTACCCTTTATACAGATTTAGATACATAGAAGCTGAGTGTTTCCAAGAATAATCAACACTCATATTATGAGCTTTTAATTTTTCAAACCGTGTTGCATTGGAATATAAAGAAAAGGCTTTTCCAATAGCGTGCAAAAACCAAAATAGATTATGTTCTTCAAACGTTATTCCAACGCCTTTGGCACTCTTTAAATCGTGCACATCAGTAAAATCAGTTACGCTGTCTCTTAACCCCCCTGTTTTACTAACAATTGGCATGGTTCCATAACGCATAGCAATCATTTGGTTTAATCCACATGGTTCAAACGTTGAAGGCATTAATAAAAAATCAGCAGCACTGTAGAGTTTTCGGCTTAAGCCCTCATCGTATCCTATTTGAATATGTATTGAATCAAAGCTATTTTCATAGGCTCTTAATCTATCATTATAGTAATCCTCACCATTTCCTAAAATAATAAAATTGGCTTCAAAATCTTTTAATATAGGCAAACTGGCTATTAGTAAATCGACCCCTTTTTGAGAGGTTAATCGGCTTATAAATACAAACAACGCTTTGGTATCACCTTTTAAGTTTAACTCTTTTAAAAGTGCTTTTTTATTCTGTTTTTTAACTTTTAGTGTTTCAATATCATAGTTTTTATATAAAGATTCATCCGTTTTAGGGTCAAACACCTCATTACTAATACCATTTAAAATACCGGTTAACTTATAAGAGTTAACACGCAAAGTTTCATCTAGTGAGCATCCATACATTGGCGTTTGAATTTCATGAGCATAACTAGGGCTTACTGTTGTTAAAACATCGCAAAAATTAATTCCTGCTTTTAAAAAATTAACCTTATCAAAATATTCTATTCCGTTAAACTTATAGCATGTTGTCCAATCAAGTTCCAACTCTTTCATAACCGACTTATCAAACACTCCTTGATATGCCAAATTGTGTATAGTTAAGACAATTTTTTGAGATAAGTGGTATTTAGTTTTAGCTAATAATGCCACCAAAGAAGTTTGCCAATCGTTTAAATGAAAAACTTTAATATCAAGTTTTAATTTTTCAACGGTTTCAATAATGGCATAAGAAAAAAGTCCAAAACGAAGTCCGTTGTCTCCAAAATCGCCAAATTGATCATCATAAAGACCACTTCTTCCGCAAATTATTGGGTTGTAAATAAATAAATCTTCTTTACAATCTTTTTTATGAAAGATATCAAACTGGTGGTTAATGCCATCAAGAATATACCAAAAACTTACTCCACTAAAGACAATTTTGTGTTTTTTTCGGTCAACTATATCATACAAAGGCATGATGGTATAAACGGTTTCTTCTAAGCGTAACGCTTGGGGTAAAGAGTGAGAAACATCGGCTAATCCGCCACTTTTTGCGTACGGAAAAATCTCACTGGATGCAAATAAAATACTCATAAAGACTCCTTATATGCTTGTGCTGCAACTTCTGGTAAAACTACATTTATAAATACTCCGCTGTCTATTTCAAAGCCAGCAGGTTTGTAAATTCGAGGGACAATTCTAATGGAAAATCTAAAATACTCTTTAGTGTTTGTGTCATAGTTCAAATACGGAGCATTTTTAATAACCATATTAAAAGCAATATTAACTCCTAAAGTGCGTTTAAACTTTTGGAAAAAATCACGCAAAATATCACTGAGAGCAGAAATATCTTTAGCCGTAAATTCACTTAAACTGGCTAACTTTTTTTTACTTACAATTTTAACTTCAAAAGCATGTCTTGAAGCATAAGGACAATAGGCAATAAAGTCTAAATTTTCACAAACAAGATTTTTTTTATATTGTATCTCTTCATAGACTAAGTCATCTACTAAAGCTCTTTTGTGTTTTTCATAGTAACTCTTTTTTGAAGCAATAATTTCCTCTGTTTTTTTAGGCAAAAAAGGCATTGCAATAAGCTGAGTATGGCTATGACTAAAAGAAGCTCCCGCTTTTTCTCCATGGTTTTTAAAAATAGACAGATATTTAAGTCGGGCATCTTTATGTAAATTTACTACTCTTTTTTGAAGAAGTGTTAAATAGTTATTGAAATCATTGTAATCATATTCAAACATATACTTATCGTGCAAAGGAGTTTCAACTAAAATTTCATGTGCACCAAAGCCAGTATATTTGTCAAAAAACTGCTCTTTAATTGAAAGAGGTTCTACTTCAATAGATAAGACATTGTACTCATTGGGTATCACTTTGCATTGCCATCTGTTTTCTTGAACAATTTGGTCAATCAAAGAAGGGGTTAAATACTCTTTTTCTACATCAAAAGGGCAATCTTCTTCTTTTGAAATGATTTCATTGTTGTTAATATAAAAATCTTTAGGCCGTAAAAGTCTCTCTGGAGCAAATATAATCCACTCTTTATTTAATTTGCAATATCTAAATTCTGACAATGTTTCTCCTATTTATACATACCATTTTTGGAAATCCTGTATTTCAAAATCTAGTATTATCTCTTTGTTAATGGGTGCAAATTGAACCTTCAACTCTTCCTTAAAAAGCTCAAATGCAACAACTGTTTTTTGATCTTTTGTTGCATTAACTTTGATTTCAATATACTCATCAATCCCTACTGTAAAGCCATCAAACTCTTGCAATCCTTTTGTTAATTTAAATCTATATTTTTCATTATTAAGATATAAATTCAAAGAGCCTTCATTTAAAATTGATTTGATTTTTGCCCCTTTGAATAAGAAATATAAGTTGTTCTCATCATCGCTGCTGTAATAAAAACCTTCAATAACCAAAGCAGAAGTATCCATTGTACTAAAGTCTTTTTTAAGATTTATATATCCTGAATATAACCACTCATAAAAATCACTTTTTAAACCATCTATAATGGGCTGATGATTTTGTGTGGGTTTGGTGTGAAATTCACTAATAGGGTTTTTATCAGCAATTGGCAATAAAATATCCAAAGGAATCTCTTCTTCCATAAGCCTAAAAATGTTTTTAAGATGTTTTCTAAAAAGTTTGTCAAATTTGGATTTTAAAACCGTATAGTGGTCATCGCCATACCACCAAAACCAGTCACTTCCTAATGCTTGCATAAACTCTTTCTCTATTTGTTTTTTGGTATTTACATCAAGAAAATCTTTCTTTAAATCATAGGCATTTTTGGTCATATCCAACAATTCCCACGCTCTGTTTTTTTCACTTGAACCAATCCAAATATCGAAATTGCCGCTAATCCAACTTCCAGAAGCAATATGGCTAATCTCTTTTACTTGTAAATCAGAATATGACTCTACATCATCAAATAAAATAGTTTGACACCACTCTTGTTTTTCTAAAAGCGAATAAAGTTCTTCGAAAAAATCTTCTGCATTATTAGGGTAATATTCCCACGCATTTTCACCGTCTAAAATCACACTTGCCAGTTGTGATTCATTGCTATTTAAATAAATACTGTGTAAGTGTGAAACAAAATCTTTTGCTGCACTTTTTGCCTCTTTTGAACTGTACTCAAAGCCAATTAAATCACTTAAATATTTATCTCTAAAAAAAAGATTGATACTTTTATTTCCCGTGTTTAATCTATACGGGTAATAAAGACTCTCTTTTTTTGACTTATATATAGTTTTATGTAAAATCTCTTCGTCACTACACGCCCATTTAATATCATTTTCAGTTAAAAGTTTTATAGTCTCAAAACTAACACTTCCTTCACTTGGCCAAAATCCATTGGGTTTTTTCCCAAAAGTATTTTCATGATAAATTATTGCTTCTTTAACTTGCAGTGATGCTAAGTCTTTATATGAAGCCTCACTGTTTGGCATTAAGACATCGTTACGTGCCTCTTTTGCACTTTTTTTATCAATTAATAAAGGCAAAATTGGATGATAAAAAGGAGTAGTAGAAATAGCTATTTGACCACTTTCTTCAAGCTTTTTATAGTAAGGCACAATGGTTTTCATAAACGCATACAGTTCATTTAATAACTCTATTTTTTGTAAATGCGTAAAATTGGCTTCTTGATACAATAATGCTTTTACCAAAGCGTTATTTTCTCGTAAATAGTTCCCACACCAACTGAGCAAAAACAACACTTCTAAATCTAAAATCTCTTGTAAGGTAAAAAGATCATCATAACAACTAGCTTGTTTATATTGTAAATATAACTCATAGTACCTCTGTAAAGGTTTAATCATATTCTCATAATTGGATAAAAACAGATACTCCATTAAATAAGCAATCTCATACTCACTTAAAGTCGAAACCTCTTTTTTAAGTGCATCAAGAAGTTTGTCATTAGCAGTGTGATTTGCATAATCCTCAATTTGCACAAGCAGCGAAGGAACTAAATTAAAAGTTGCTTTAATTTTATTGTGCTTTTGCAAATAGTAAGGCATATCGTAATAATCTTTTATGGCATGTAAAAAGACCCACGGCATACCAATTTTATTGGTATGGTCATCTTTGTAATACGGCTGATGCATATGCCATAAAAAACTTACATATAACTTCTTACTCATGTTTCCACAACTCTATTTTTTTATGATACTCTTTAAATATAGTATTGCCTCTTTCAACGCTGTTAGCTTGAATATAGATATTTAAAAACTCTCTGTGTTGGTCAGGTACCATTAAAATCCACTCTTTTAAACTCACCCAAATCTTAACACCATCGGTTGTTGCAAATCGTTTGCCTTCTGCTTCTTCTAAGAATTTTCGCATCATTTTGCCTTTTAAGGCATTTTTACAAGCGACATTTTCTCCTCTATATGTAAAAGATTCTAAGCTTTGTACTATTTCAGAAAGCTTCAATGTACTTTTAGTTAGCAATTCTAAAAGTTTAAAACTCATATACAAAGCATCACTTGTAAAGCCAAATTGTGTAAAGGCAAAATGTCCATCGGTATTGGCAATTAAATCAAAATCTTTCAGCTGTGACGCTTTAAAAGCTTCTAGTTTTCCTCGTGTAATATCAATATTTTTATACTCAATAAAATCAGGCGCCCAAGCAGGGAGAAAAACTTTCACTCTTTTTTGACTTGTTTTATCCATCAAATCCAACAACACCAATAATAAAATATAATCACCCAAAAGCTTTCCATCATCGCAAACCACTTGAAGTTTTTGTCCATTGGGATAAATTAAAAAGCCACAATCTAAGTTTAGATACTTTACAATTTTTCCCACATCATGATGCGATTTTTGAATAATTGAAGGTATTTTTTGAAGTTGCTTATCATCTTTATAGGCATTTAAAATAATAGATTCAATTCCCAATTCATTTATAATTCTAGGATAAATATTAGAAGTTGATCCAAACATAATATCCGTAGCAATTTTAATATTTTTATTGTGTAACGCTGAAGAATCTATTTGTTTACTAATATCTTCAACATACTTTTTTACAATATTATCATCTTCGTAAATATCACCAATTTGGTTGTAATGCACTCGTCTAAAGTTCTCTAAGAAAAAGATTCTTTCAATCGATTTAGCTAAGTTTGTGTCAATAGGCAACGCTTCATTGGTATAAAAAATAATCTCAGTTTCACTCTCATTTATAACCGATTGCCGTAAGTGAACTCCTGCAATTATATTTTCATTGTTCGCTAGACTATGTCTCATAACATTTGAAGAGATATTTTCCACATCAAATACATTTATTCCAGCTGAGAGCATTCCACTTAAAAAAGCTCGTTTTAGCATTCGTGAACTTTTATGGTAATCTCTTGAAATATAGACATTGCTACCAATTGGTAAAATAGAACCAAACGATTCTGCTAATTTTGCCGACATTTGAGAAGATAGTTCAATATTGGTACGCCCTATTACTCTTCCTGCTTGAAAAATAGAAGATTTATATTTATCTCCCCAAATAATATTGGTACTGACCACCGATTTTTCATCAATAACTTTGTCAGGCCAAATAATTACATCTCGTTCAAAACTTACCTTTTTATTGATTTCACAATTTTCAGCAATAATAACTCCAAAAGGGGCTTTAACCTCTTCATCTATTTTATTGTTGTTACAAATAACTGCATTTTTTAGTTTTACTTTAGTGTGGATATTAACTTTATTCCAAATAGTACTATCAATTAGTTCTGCGTGTTTTTTGATTCTACAATTATCTCCAATGCTAACATTTTCAAGTGTTACGCCTTCATATATTTTAACATTTTTTCCAAGAACAACAATACCATTAAGTCTTACTTTAGGGTCAATTTCTACCCCTTCTTCAGAATAAATCGTTGCAGTTTCGGTAACTTGTTTTGTTCCTTTGAACTCTAAAGCAATCTCTTGATTAAATATATCTTTGTAAACTTCTCGGTAACTCTCAGGATTTCCAACATCTCGCCAATACCCTTTTAAAGAGCAACCCCAAAGTGTAATTTTTTCTTGCATAAGTTTTGGAAACAAATCTTTAGCAAAGTCAAAATTTTGCCCATGTGGAATATAGTTCATAATTTCAGGTTCAAGTACATAAATACCTGTATTAATAGTATCACTAAATACTTCTCCCCAACTAGGTTTTTCTAGAAATTTCTCTATCTCTCCATCTTTATTGGCAATTACAACCCCAAATTGTAAAGGGTTTTCAACCGAAGTTAGTGTAATGGTTAGCTTAGATTTTTTACTTTCATGAAATGCTTTTATTTTTTTAAAGTCAAAATTGGTAACCAAATCTCCACTTACAATAATAAAAGTTTCGTCTAAAAAATCTCGTGCAAAAGAGATAGCTCCTGCTGTTCCATAATCATCATCGGGTTGATAATAAGTAATTTCAACTCCCCAATCTTTTCCGTCTTTAAAATAGTTCTTAATAACTTCTGGTTTAAAAAAAAGCATAACTGCAATTTGTTTAACTTGCAATTCATCTCTTAATTTTAAAATTATATGCTCCATCATTGGTCTATTTAAAATAGGAAGCATGGGTTTTGGTATGGAGTTGGTTAACGGCTGAATTCGGGTTCCAAATCCACCTGCTAGTACTATTGCTTTCATCATATATCCCTTTGTTTTTTAATTTACTAATCGTTTAGCTAAATCCAACAACTCTTGTTTGATTTGGTATTTTTCTGAATTAATATAATCAATTGATACAAACTCAAACTGGCTTTGTTTATAAACAATTACTTTATTACTTTTTTCATTTTCTACTAAATGGTCAACTGCATATGTAGCAAATTCAGATGCCATTAATCTGTCAAATACAGTTGGGTTTCCACCTCGTTGCACGTGTCCTAAAATCGTTGCTCGGGTTTCAATACCCAAATCTTTTTCTAACCAATTTACGATTCCTTGAGTACTCGTACAAACATCTTCTTTGCATCCTTCAGAAACAACACAAACTATGTATTTTCTTCCATTTGCTAACTCCTCTTTTAGTCGTTGTCCAATAACATCTAAATCGTACTCTAATTCAGGAATCATACAAACCTCAGCTCCACAGGTAATTGCAGTTACCAGTGCTAAGTATCCGCAATTTCTTCCCATAGTTTCTATAACACAAGCTCTTTTAAAAGAAGCCGAGGTATCTCGTATGGCATCTGTTGCATTTCTTATCATATTAAGTGCAGTGTCTACGCCTAAACAATAATCTGTTCCAAAAATATCGTTGTCAATAGTTGAGGGGATTCCTACAAAACTAATTCCAAAATCTTTATAAAACTGGTCAAGTGCTTTGAAAGAACCATCTCCTCCTAAAACTATAATTTTATCAATTCCGAGTTGTTGAAGGTTTTTAAAGGCTTGTTCTCTGTATTTATATTCAAAAAAACGCTTTGATCTGGAAGAACGAATTTTTGTTCCCCCTAGGTGCATAATTCCTGCTACATCTTCATAACAAGCTTTTTTAATTGTGTTATCAATCAATCCTTCAAGTCCATCGTAAATTAAATAAGGTTGCATTTTTTTTGAAAAACTGTAATCTACAAATTGCTTAATTGCGGGGTTCATTCCTGCACAATCTCCACCTGAAGTCATAATTGCAATTGCCATAGTTCACCTTTTTTCGAATTTTTTAACTAATTTAATTTTTCCAAACTCAACACCTGGCTGATCATAAGTATTAATCTTTAAAAATTTTCCCATTACTGAAGTTAAAATTTCATAATAACAAATTAATGTTCCCACATTTTTCTCATCTAACGTGGTTAATTTTATTTCATCAACTACAATACCCTCTTCTTCTAAACTCTCTTTTGTAGCAGCACACTGTGCATTTAAAAGTTTTGTAAAACTGCTTCCATTCGCAAAATCACATTTTTCTAAATGTGGCAGTTTAATTTTAGGAATATTTATTTTTTTACCAAAATCATCAATTGAAATAAATGTAACGGTTTTATTTTCAGGACCTTGAATAATAAGTTGTAAAAATGAGTGTTGATCAACGGAACCCACTAATCCAATAGGAGTTAACCCTACTTTTTTATCCAACTCATTTTTTTTACCCAAAGACTCTCCCCATAACTGCACATACCATTGATTGAAATATTGCAGTCTTGTAGAGTATGTAAACATAACATTAATAGGTTGCTTATTTATATTTTTATAATAGTGGTACGCCTTATGAAGCAATGAAGTTTGCTCTTTTTTGAAAAATGACTGTCCAAACTCTTTAGCCCCTTTCAATAAAGCTTTAACATCAAACTCCATTAAACTTAAAGGCACAACTCCCACGGCTGAAAGAACAGAAAAACGTCCTCCTACATTTGCAGGTATAAAAAACTGTTGAATGTTATACTCATTTGCAAAAGCATTCAAAGATGAACCTTCATCTGTAATAATTACAAATTGGTTGGCTTGTTTTTGGTCACTTAAATCAAATTTGTACTCTTCTAAAATATGTTTAAAAATAGAAATTGTTTCAATAGTAGTTCCCGATTTTGAAATAACCATAAAAAGTGTTTTCTCTTTTTTAATTTTTCCAAGCGTCTCTTCAATTTGTATAGAGTCGCAATTTTCTAAGAAATGCAACTCTCTTTTTTGTGAATATTGGTGCTTTAATGCTTCATATATTGCTTTAGTTCCTAAAGTAGAACCACCGATTCCCATAATAACAATATCGTTAATCTCTTGCTTTGAAAAAAATGGATTGTTTTTTTTATAGACATTTATCTCTTTTAAAAGTTTCTTACTTTTTTGAGGCAAAGAGTAATACCCTACTTTTTTTTCACTTTTTTCTTTTTTAATTGCTAAAAAAACAGTATCTACTCTTTTTTTAGCTTTTTTACTCAATGTTGAGTTAAATGCATTCTCAAAACGTACCATGGTTGTATCCTTATTTGAAATTTCCAATAAACAATGACATATCTACTAATCTTGTACTGTATCCCCACTCATTGTCATACCATGCTAATACTTTAACGCATTTATCCCCTACAACACTTGTCATATCTGGAACATACGTAGCTGAATATGAGCTTCCTATAAAGTCACTTGAAACTCTTTTGTCTTCATCAATTTCAAGAAGACCTTTAAAAATTGTTTCACTGGCTTTTTTCATAGCTTCGTTAACTGCTTCTTTCGTAACATCTTTTTTTAAATTTACGGTTAAATCTACTACTGAAACATTTGCAGTTGGAACTCTCATGGCATACCCATTTAATTTTCCACTTAAATGTGGCATTACTTTACTAATAGCTTTTGCAGCACCCGTTGTTGTTGGAATCATATTTAAAGCAGCTGCTCTTGCACGTCGTTGGTCAGAACTGTGTTTAACGTCTAAAATATTTTGGTCATTGGTATACGAATGAATGGTTGTCATTAATCCATTTTCAATTCCAAAAGCATCGTCTAAAACTTTACAAATAGGTGCTAAACAGTTTGTTGTACAAGAAGCGTTTGATACAATTTTTTCTGATTTATACATATCTGAATTAATTCCATAGACAAATGTCGGAGTATCATCTTTTGCAGGTGCAGACATAATAACTTTTTCAACGCCATTTCGTAAATGCGCTTGACAACTCTCTTGTGTTAAGAATTTTCCCGTACACTCAATAACTACCTTAGCTCCACATCCACCAAAATCTAGTTTCAAAGGATCTCTTTCCATAAAAATCTTTACTTTTTTACCATTTATGCTAATAGTATTGTCATCAATTTTCTTTGCATCTACACCAGTATGGATAGAATCATATTTTAATAAATATAAAAGCATATCCATATTGCTCGTAGTATTCATAGCTACTAACTCTATATCATCTCGTGCAACTATAATTTTTGCTACAATTAATCCAATTCTTCCTGTTCCATTTATTGCGACTTTAAGTGCCATGCTTTTCTCCTGTAGGGTGTAAAATTTGATTCAATACTATACAATAGAGCTTTATTACAAAATAAACATAAGCTAAACTTATTCTACTTCTTCTTGTAATATTCTATATTTATAGTAGTATTCTACTATAATAATTTAAAAATGTCATAAATATGTATATGTTTTAATCAAATTTAGATTAAAATGTCCATTTACTACAATAAAGGTTACACCATGAAAACAAATTTGCTTTTTGGAATACATTGTCATCAGCCAATTGACAATTTTGATAGCGTTGTCTATGAGATTATAGAAAAATCTTATGAACCTTTTTTTACCATTTTAAAGCAATACCCAACTTTTAAATGCTCGGTTCATTTTAGTGGTTGGCTTCTTGAATTTATCAAAAAAAACCGACCAAGTTTATTTGCATTAATACAAGAACTCTCCCCTCAATTAGAATTTTTCACAGGGGGATACTATGAACCTATTTTAGCATCAATTCCAAGCTGTGACCGTATTGCTCAAATCAATAAACTTACTAATTTCATTAAGAAAAATTTCAATCAAACGCCTAAGGGATTATGGCTAACAGAGCGTATTTGGGACGATTCAATAATTGATGATTTACATATATGCAACATTGAATATGTTATTGTTGATGACTACCATTTAATAGCAGCAGGTCATGATACTAAAAATTTAAATGGCTATTTTATCAGTGAAAACAGTAACCACACTATTGCCTTATTTCCTATCAATAAAGCACTGCGATATGTGATTCCTTTTGCTTCAGTTGAGAAAACTCAACAGACTTTACACTCTATTAGAAATAAAGCCGGGCAAAATGCTGCTATTATTTTTGATGACGGTGAAAAGTTTGGAGTTTGGCCTAAAACTTATGAAAAAGTCTATGAACAAGAGTGGCTTAAAAACTTTTTTGAAACCACTTTATCAGATGAAACTATTGATGTTTTAACTTTTAATGAATATTACACACAAAATAAAGCCATAGATTTAGCCTATATACCTACGGTTTCGTATCATGAAATGCAAGAATGGTCAATTTTGCCTAATTTAGCTCAAGATTACAAAGAGTTAGTTCAAACCGTTCCTGAGTTAGAACATCTTATTCGTGGAGGTATTTGGAAAAACTTTTTCTTAAAATACAATGAGAGTAACTGGATTCATAAGCGTTCATTAGAACTTTCAAAAACAAATGCTGCTTCTGCTAAATTTAAAAAAGCACTTTATAAAACTCAATGTAACGATGTTTTATGGCATGGTATTTTTGGAGGCATTTATCTTCCAAACTTAAGAGACAATGCTTACCGATATATCATTGAGTGTGAAAATTTACTTGATTCTCCCATTGGTATGCAAAAAAAAGATATTAACTTAAACTCGTATGAGGAGTATAAATTCCTTACTAAAGAGTTAATTGTTATTCTTGATTGTAAAAATGGTGGTCAAATTGTAGAACTTGACTTACGAGAGGATCGTTTTAACCTTCAAAATACGCTTACACGATACAAAGAGATTTATCACAGTAATATTGTCAAAGAAGAGCAAACTTCTTTAGTTGAAACTCAAGAAGAGAGTCCTAATATTCATGACAATATTTTAACAACCCATGAAGATTTAGATTTCCATGTTGATTGGTACTTAAAAAAATCTGCTATTGACCATATAACAGACTGCTCTTTTTCGCTAAAAACTTTTGAAGCCAATAGTTTTATTGAGTACTCTGATTTTACCAATCAACCCTTTACTGTAGTTAACACTTCTGATAAATCTTTAGCTTTAGAGAGAAATGGGGGAATTTATCTTGAAAAAAAATATCCTACCTCTTTAAAAAAAGAGTTTGAATTTAATAAAAATGCGATTCAATCTACTATTAATATAGAAACTTCTTTTGAAAAACCCTTATTATATGTGTTGGAATGGAATTTACACTTTAACGATTACGATTCGCTTTTAATTAATAATTGCCATATTCATGATAGTTTGGAATTTTGCACTTTAAAGTTAGTTATTAAAGATAAATCTCTCAATAAAAAAATCTCTTTTACTTTTGAAAAAGAGGTTACCGTTTATGTATGCAAAATTAAAAGTGTCAGTCAAAGTGAAGCAGGTGTTGACTACACCACACAAGGATTATCGTTTGCGTTTGTGCAACCTTTAGATAAAGCGTTACGGTCTTGCTACACTTTTAAATGCGTCTAGAAATCTATTTTAAAGCATCGTTTTACTATACTAATTGCTTAAAAAATTTACAGAAGGGATGACTAGTGCAACGAAAATGGCAAATAAGCAAACAATTTGATTTTTGTTATGGTCACCGTGTTTGGTCTCAAGAGTTAAACCAAGAGTTTTCACTCAATAGCTGTCTTATGTGCCGTCATTTACACGGCCATCAAGGAGCTGTTCTGGTTCACTTAGAAAGCACTGTTTTAAACAATGGTATGGTGACAGATTTTAAGCATCTTAATTGGTTTAAACTCTTTTTAGACACCACTTTAGACCATAAATTTATTATTGATATTAATGACCCACTTTTTGAAACGTTGTTACCTCATTTTAAAGATAAAAACTTTTTAATTGAACACAGTGAGGGATATAAAACAGTCGATTTTGCAAAGCTACAAAATGAACCTGTTCACATTCATGAACTTTATACGGCTACGTGATTGT